>JACFNR010000002.1:108322-121109 GCA_019454765.1 Trueperaceae bacterium
CGAGCGCGCTCGGTTCGAGCGCGCCAGGGACGAACTCGGCGGCGCCGTGCTCAGTACCATCCACGGCTTCATGATCGCGGCGCTGCGCCTCAACGCCCCCGCGCTCGGGCTCGACCCGGGCTTCACGCTGCTCGGCGAGTGGGAGGCGGCCGCCATCTTCGAGGAGGAGGTCAAGGGCCTGCTCCTGCTGGCTGCCGCCCCTGACCACCCGCTCCGCGCGGCCAGCGCGCGCCTTGGCGAGTCGGCCGCGCCGCGCCTGGCGGCGCTGTTCGCCGCCCGCTCGCTGGCGCCGAGGCTGACCTTCGGCGCCACGACGGAGGAGGCGGCGCTCCGGGCTCTCTACCGCGCCGCGCTCGCCGCCTACGACCGACGCCTTGGCGGCGCCAGCCTGGCTCCCGGCGAGGTCGAGCGGCGCGCCTTCCGGATGCTCGGCTCGGCCCGGGCGCGCGAGCGTCTCGCGAAGCGGTTCCCGCGCGTGCTCGTCGACGAGTACCAGGACGTGAACCCCCTGCAGGGCGCCTTCTTCGAGCAGCTCGCCGCCGCCGGGGTGGCGCTCGAGCTGGTCGGCGACCCGAAGCAGTCGATCTACGGCTTCCGCAACGCCGACGTTACCGTCTTCCGGCGCGCCCTCGACGGAGCGGCGCTCAGCGGCGAGCTGCAGCCGCCCCTGACCGAGAGCCGGCGCCACGCCCGGGCCCTCGTCGGCTTCCTCAACCGACTCACCGGCCGCCTGGCCGAGAAGGGCCTCGGCTTCGTGGTGGACGAGGCGCCGCCCGTCACGGCCGCGGGGGCGCAGGCGGCGGTGGCCGGCAGCGTGGAGCTCGTCGTGGTGGAGGGCGGGGAGCCCCTCGACGCGCTCCGGGGCCGCGAGGCCGAGGTGCTGGCGGAGCGACTGCTGGCGCACCACGACCTGGGCGTGCCGTGGGACGACATGGCGGTGCTCGCGCGCAGCCACGCCGCGCTCACGCGCGTGCTGGGCGCCCTGCAGGTCAAGGGCGTGCCGGCCTTCGTGGTGCAGGCACGGGGCTACTACGAGCGCAGCGAGATCCGCGACGTGAAGCACGCGCTCGCGGTCGGGGTCGACCCGCTGGGCGCCAGCCTGCTGCCGTTCCTGCGTAGCCCCCTCGCCGGGCTCACCCTCCCCGAGATCGAGGCGCTGGCCCGCACGGCCCCCGAGGAGCGGTTGGGGGCCATCCGCGCCGGCTTCCCGGCGCTGGCCGAGCGCATGGAGCGGCTGGCGGAGCTCGCGCGAGCCACCCCCCTGGAGGCGGTCGAGGGCATCCTCCGCTACCCGGTCGGCGACCACCGCTTCCAGGACTCCCTCAGGCGGCGGGGTCGCGCCAACGTCGACGCCCTCCTCTTCGACGTTGCGGCCGAGGCGCCCCGCGACCTGGCACTGTTCCTGCAACGCCTCGACCTCCTGGCGGAGCAGGCCGAGGCCGGCGACGTGCCGCAGGGCGGCACCGGCGTGCGACTGCTGAGCGTGCACGCCTCCAAGGGCCTCGAGTTCCCGCTGGTGGCCCTCTTCGACGTGGGCGCCTGGGGCTCGCGGCGTGGGGCGCCGCTCCTGGTCGAGCCCGGCAGCGGCGCCGTGCGGTTGGCGGGTGCCCCTGGCTTCGCCACCGCGCAGGCGGCGGCGTGGCAGCGCGCCGACCAGGAGTCCTACCGCCTCCTCTACGTGGCCGTCAGCCGCGCCCGGGACGCCCTGGTCATGACGGGCAGCCGGCGGGCACCTCCCGGCGCGGCCGGAACCGGTCCCGAGGCCGACCGGGCGGGGGCAGGTCCCTGGTTGGCGGCGCTCCTGGACCTGGGGCTGGAGGGGGCCGACGCGCTTCCCGGCGTCGGTTGCGAGCGGGTTCCGTACGCTCCACCCGCCACACCGCGGACCGCAGTCCACGAGGAGGAAGCCGGGCTAGAGCCGGCGCCCTGGATCGACGCCAGGCTGGCGTCGACGGGGTTGCCGCCCGTCGTGAGTCCCTCGGCCCTGGCGCGGCTCGGGCTGGGCGGGGGGGACGCGGAGGACGAGCCCCTCGACCCGGCCGAGCGCTACGCGGACGAGGACGAGGCGGCGCGGGGCCGCGTCGGTTGGGGCCGGGCGTTGGGCACGCTGGCGCATTTCGCCATCGGCCAGGGCTGGCGCGTCGACGACCCGCGCGTGGCGGCCACCCTCGCCGCGCAGGAGGTGCTCGTCCCCTTCGACGAGGCGCAACGGGGCGAGTTGGTGGCGGAGGTGCTGGAGCTGCTGGCGCGCTACTGGGCGCTCGTGGGCACGGCGCTGCCGGCGCTCGAGGCGCGGAGCGTCGACCGCGCCGAGCTGCCGCTGGCCGTGCGCCGCGGCGACACCGTTTGGGAGGGAGTCGTCGACAGGCTCTACCGGGTGGGCGACGACTGGTTCCTGGACGACTACAAGACGGACCGGCACGTCCGGCCCGAACGCTACCACCTTCAGCTTGGCCACTACCTCGGGGCGACCGCGGCGGCGCTCGGGGCGCGCCCGCGCGCCAGGCTCGTGTACCTCCGGCACGGCAAGGTGGTGGAACCGGAGGTGGCCGCGCTGGAGGCGGCCCTGGCGCGCCCCGGGCCGTGACGCTGCGGGCGTGCGCGGCGGCCGAGCGGCGCCTGAGCGCCGGGCGCGCCTACCTGGTAGGCGCCCACGCGCCCACGCGCGCCGGCTAGCCGGGCGTGGGCCGCCTCGCGAGGCGGTATAGGTGCGCGTTGCCGTCCCTACCGACGCGCTCGGCCAGCCGCAGCTCGAACAGGCAGTAGGCCGCCTGCTGAGCCAGGCGGCGCGGGAGGCGGGCGCAGGCGGCGAGGTCGGCCGTGGTGAACTCGGAAGGCAGGCCGGGGGGCACGAGGGCGAGCAGGTCGGTGGGTGCCCCGAACCTGCGCCGCTCCAGGACGCGCACTAGGCGGCGGCCCGTCACCACCCAGCCACGGCGCCGCCACGCCTTGCCCGCTACCAGTCGGCGGCACTCGACGTCCTCGACCAGCGCCACCTCCAGCTCGAGGTGCGGGTGCTCGAGCAGGGCGGGGGCCGACACGAGCTCTGCGAAGAGCTGCTCGACCCGGCCGCTCTTGGGGGAGCGGCGCCGCTCTACGCGGCCGTCGGGGTGGTGCTTCTCCAGCCAGCGCGTGGCGGCGACCGGGAGCACCAACCTCACCCGGTGTTCGGGCAGCAGCGCCGCGAGCTTGCGCCGCATGGCGCCCAGGTTGCGGGTCTGGACCTCGATGAGGAGCCCGTCGGCCACGGCGTCCACCACGTACCCCCCGACACCCACCTCGAACTCGCTCCCCGCTGGCGCCGACAGGCGCTTGAGGTCGGCGTGTAGCTTCGATTCGTTGAGGGAGCCGATCACGCGCACGCGGTCACGATAACCGCGGTGGGCCTCGGCCTAGGAGCCATAGGCCTGGGCCGAGGTCGCCGGGCAGCCGGCTGCTGCGCGGCGCCATGCTGAGCCCATGAACGCCCAACCATCACACGCCACGGTCGCGGGCCGCCACGGGGTCTTCGTGACCGACGCCGAGCACGGCCTCCTGTGGGAGACGGCCGTGCTGGTCACCGACCTCCTCGACCTGATCGAGGCTTGCGGCACCGCGCACGCCCTTGAGGTACGGAGCGACGTCGGGGTGTTCCACGCCACGGCTCGCCGCTGGTGGGTGGCGCCCATGGGCGACGAGATGCTCGTGCGCATCGAGCTCGAGCGCACCATCACGGCGTGAGGCGCGTGTCGCCCGTGGGTGGGGGCGCCAGGCGCTCGAGAACGGCCGCCGCCGCCCACCCAACCACCCGCGCCCCAAGGTTCTCCGCGTGGAAGCGGGGGTCCACGCACCCTCGCGTCATGATGGCCACCACGAACGGGGCGCCCGTGGCGGTCAGGGGCTCGAACACCCCGGCGTCGTTGCGCACGCCCGTGATGGACCCGCTCTTCGAGGCGATGCGCCACGGCCCCTCCCCGATCGAGGCCAGGTAGGAGTCATGACCGATGGCGCGGCCCAGCTCGCAGTACTGCTGCTTCCGGTACATCGCTTGCGCCTCCACCGTGAGCGTCGGCGGGAGCAGCTCACCGCGCCAGAGGCGCGCGAAGTGATCCGCCAGGTCGGCGGCGGTGGTGGTCGAGCGCGCCGGCGCGCCGGCGCCGGTCGGCGCGCCCGTCTGCAGCTTGCCCGCGCTGACGGTCCCCGACCAGCCGTGGGCGCGGATGGACGCGTTGACCCGGTCCAGCCCCACGAACTCGATGAGCACGTTCGTGGCCGTGTTGTCGCTCACCGCGATCATCAGGGTCGCCAGGTCCCGGAGCGTGTGGCGCCGGCCCGGCGTGAGCGCCTTCAGGACACCCGAGCCGCTCACCATGTCGGCGGCGCGCACCTCCAGCTCGTCGTCCAGCCGCGCGGTGCCGGCAGCCACGAGTTCGAGGAGCGCCTGCAGTACGAACACCTTTATGGTGCTGGCCGCCGGGAACGGCTCGTGCGCCCGGTAGGAGATGCCCGCGTCCGGCGGGCCCGAGGCCGCGTCGAGCGGGTAAGCGACCACCGCCATGGCGCCCGCCCCGGGCTCGGCGGCGGTGCTCGCCTGGGGGGCGGGCGCGTCGCCGGGTGGCGCGCTCCCCTCGAGGACGCGTTCCAGCCACTCGAAACGGGGGCGCAGTCCGGCCGTCCCATCGGGTTCGTGGGTGGCGGTCGGGGGCTGTGCGGTGTCGCGTGGGGGCATGGTTCACCTCCGAGTGGCGTTCAGGCTCCAAGTGTTGCACGCCTGTGCGCGGGAGCATCTTGCGGTGGGGTCCGCCAGGCCCTACACTTCACTCGACCGACCATGGTGCCCTCCGGGCCCCCGGCGGGTCCGGGAGCCGTCCAGCCGTTGCTGGACGGTGCCCGATAGTCACTGTGAGCTCGAACCTCCTACAGGGGGCGAGCCAGTAGGGATGGAAATGGCTACAGGCAAGGTGAAGTGGTTCAGCGGCGAGAAGGGGTACGGCTTCATCGCACAGGATGACGGCGGGGCGGACGTTTTCGTCCACTTCTCGGCCATCCGCGGCGAGGGCTACCGGTCCCTCAACGAGGGTGACGTCGTCTCGTTCGACGTCGAGCCGGGCCAGAAGGGCCCGCAGGCTCAGAACGTTGTCGTGACGAGCGCCGCTGCGCCGCGGCCAGGTGGCGACCGCGGCGGGCGTGACAACCAGTTCGGGGGCGACCGAGCCTTCGGTGACCGCCGTTCGGGCGACCGCAACTCTGGCGACCGCCACCCTGGCGACCGCCACCCTGGCGACCGCAACTCTGGCGACCGCCACTTCGGCGAGCGCGGAGCCGGCGACCGGGACCGTGGGCGCGGCGGCAACGACCGCGGCGGCTCGCGCGGGCGCGGCGGCAACGACCGCGGTGGGGGGCGCCGCGAGCGCTACTGACACCTGGCACCGCCTGGCTCGCGCCCGGCGGTAGTAACCGACCAAAGCGGGCGGGCCCGGCGATCGCCGGGCCCGCCCTGCTTTCTCCGCTACGGTGGCGCCTGATCAGGCGCGTGCAGGTTTCGTGACCGCCCCCTTGCTCGTGTCGTCGAAGTCGCCGTGAGGAGCGCCGAGCAGCGGTAGGACCCAGTAGTCGAGGCCGTAGTACCCCGCCACGCGCCAGGCCAACACCAGCCAGGTGGCCAGCATGAACATCATCGGGTTAGTGGAGAGCGTCCCCGCCAGGAGGAAGGCGACGTTCATGAGGCCGCCGAAGAACGCGGCCGCGCCCGTCAGGAAGCCGGCGATGAGCGCGATGCCGACGAAGAGCTCGCCGAAGGCGACGACGTAGCTCAGGAAGGTGCCCATGGGCAGGAAGATGTTCTCGATCATCCAGGCGTACCAACCGGTCACGGTCGGCGACTCACCCTGTGACAGACTGACGGCGCGGGTGAGGAAGCCCTTGATGGCGGTGCCGGCCTTCTCGCCGACCCACACCGGGTTGTTCACCTTGTCCCAGCCGGCGTGCAGCCACAACCAGCCGAGGTAGACGCGGACTACCGTCCAGAAGGGCGCCATGTACTTGGACGCGAAGAGGAACTTGCTGATCTGCGGTTCAGGGTAATAGGTGGTGGTACGTGCCATGCTCCTCAACCCCTTTCATCGCCTAGTATCTTGGCGGGGGGCGACGGCCGCCAGGGACATGCGACCTAGGACTAATGTCCTCCGGGCCGAGCGTGTTGCGCGCACCGGCCGGCCGGAACGGGGTGAACGGTGACGACGGTAAGAGGCACCCTCGTGCTGCCGCACGGGGTGGTGGCCGGTAGCATCGACTTCGGCGAACGCATCGAAAGGGTGGAGGTCGCCGGGAACGTGGCAGCGGGCGGCGGGCCCATAGTGCTGCCCGGGTTCGTGGACACGCACGTTCATGGCGGCGGAGGGGCGGACACCATGGACGGCGAGGGCGGCGTGCGGGCCCTCGCGCGCTTCCACGCCCGCCACGGCGTGACGACCCTCCTTCCGACCACCATCACCCACCCGTGGGCGGACGTCCTCGCCGCGTTGGAAGGGGTTAAGGCGGTGGCCGCCGGCCGGCGCGAGGACGGGGCGGCGCGCGTGGCCGGCGCGCACCTCGAGGGGCCGTTCATCAACCCGCACCGGCTGGGGGCGCAGCCGCCGCACGCGGTGGCGCCGGAACCCGGGCTCGTCGAGGAGGCGCTCGCGAGCGGCATCATCCGCGTGGTGACGCTCGCGCCCGAGCTCGAGCAGGCGTCGGCGGCGGCGGCGCGCTTCGCCGCGGCGGGCGTGCGGGTCTCGTTCGGGCACTCCAACGCCACGGCCGAGGAGGTCGAGCTGGTGGCGACCGCCGCGCGCGCCCACGGGGGCGTCGTCGGCTTCACGCACCTCTTCAACGCGATGACGCAGCTGACCGGCCGCGAACCGGGCGTCGTCGGCGCCGCGCTCGCGGACGGCGACGCCTTCGCCGAACTGATCTTCGACACGCACCACGTGGCGCCCGTGAGCTTCAAGGCGGCGCTCGCCGCCAAGCCGGGCAAGCTGCACCTCGTGACGGACGCCATCCGCGCCTGCGGCATGGGGGAGGGCGTCAGTGAGCTGGGGGGCCAGCGCGTGATCGTGCGCGGGGGCGCGGCGCGCCTCGAGAGCGGCACCCTCGCGGGAAGCGTCCTGACGCTCGATCAGGCGCTACGCAACGCCGTCAGGGTCGGCGTGGGGCTGCACGCGGCCAGCCGGGCGCTGTCGGGCGTGCCCGCGGCGTACCTGGGGTTGAACGACCGCGGCGAGCTGCGCGTCGGTGCGCTGGCCGACCTTGTGGTGCTGGACGAGAACCTGCACGTGCAGGACGTGTTCGTGGCGGGCCTGCCGGTCGGCTGACGCCGCCCCATCCGTCTAGCCGGCAAGCCGCTCGGCCACGAGACGCTTGACGGCCCCCGGGTCGGCGCGACCGCTCGTCCTTCGCATCACCTGACCGACGAAGAACCCCGCGAGGCCCAGCTTGCCGGCCCGGTACGCCTCCAGCTCCGCGGGGTGGCGTGCCACCACGTCGTCCACCACGGCGCGGAGCGACTCGTCGTCGCCCAACCGCGCCAGGCCGCGCTCGGCCACCAGCGCGCCAGGGTCCGCGCCCGTCGCCACGATCTCGTCGAGCAGCTCGCGGCCGGAGCGCGCCGTGATGGTGCCGTCGTCCACGAGCCTCACGAGCTCCGCCAACGCCACGGCCGTGAGCCGCGGTTCGGTCGTCGCCTTGAGGGCGCGCGCCACGTCGTTCACGACCCAGTTGGCCGCGCCCTGCGGCCGCGCGCCGTGCGCCACCGCGCCGGCGTAGAACTCGAACAGGTCGGCGCGCGTGGCGAGGATGGCGGCGTCGTGCTCGGCCACCCCCTGCAGGGCGGTCATCGTCGCGAAGCGGCGCCGGGCCTCGGCGTCGAGGGCGGCATCCGGCGCGGCCGCCACCGCCGGGGCCTGTTCGGTCGCGGGCGCCTGCGAGTGCGCGGGCACGGCGGCGGCCCGACCCACCGCCGAGCGGCCGCCGCCCGATCGCGAACCCGCCTTCGACCGGGCGTCCTTCAACGGCACGATGCGGTTGAAGACCGGGGCGTCCGGCGTCAGGCCGTCGACCGGGTCGCGCCAGAAGTAGCCGAGGCGCTCGAACTGGTAGCGCCGGTCGGGCGGGTCGGCCGTGACGCTCGGCTCGATCCAGCCCTCGACCACCTCCAGCGCCCGCGGGTTCACGTGGTCGAGGAAGTCGCCCTCCGCGCCGTCCGGGTCCGGGACGGTGAAGAGCCGGTCGTAGAGCCGCGCCGTCATCGGGACGCCGCGCTCGGCGGAGACCCAGTGGACGGCGGACCACACCTTCACCCCGGCGAGGTCGTCGCTCGCGCCGGGCGCGAACATGTGCGCCCTAAGCTCCGTGACCTCCCCGTCGGCGCCGGTCACCGCCTCGTCGACGCGGATGACGGGCCCGTGCCTGAGCCGCACCGCGCGGCCGGGAGCCAGCCGCTTGAAGCCCGGGGGTGGCACGGCGGCGAAGTCGTCGCGCTCGACGTACAGCTCGCGGGTTAGCGGCACCCGCCTGCTGCCCGTCCCGGGCACGTCGGGTGGCCAGTACGGTGCGTCGAGTTCGGTGACGCTGCCGGCGGGCACGTTGGTGAGCACCACCTTGAGGGGGTCGAGGACGGCCATCACGCGCGGCGCCACGGCGTTGAGGTCGTCGCGGATGCTCGAGTCGAGCAGAGCCAGGTCCGTGCGGCTGTTGGCGCGCGCCACGCCCACGCGGTTCGTGAACTCCCGGATGGCCTCCGGCCGCACTCCGCGGCGCCTCAGCGCCGAGATGGTGGGCATGCGCGGGTCGTCCCACGAGTCGACGACGCCGGCCTGGACGAGCCGGATGAGCTTGCGCTTGCTCACGACGGTGTAGTCGAGCACCAGCCGCGCGAACTCGTACTGGTGCGGGCGCGGGCCCTCGATCAGGCGGTCGAGCACCCAGTCGTACACCTCGCGGTTGTTCTCGAACTCGAGCGTGCAGAGGCTATGCGACACGCCCTCGATGGCGTCGGACAGCGGGTGCGCGAAGTCGTACATGGGGTAGATGGGCCACTCGTTGCCCGTACGGTAGTGGGCCGCGTCGACGATGCGGTAGAGGATGGGGTCGCGCATCTTCATGTTGGCGGCGCTCATGTCGATCTTGGCGCGCAGCACGTGCTCGCCGGGGCCGAACTCCCCGTCGCGCATGCGCGCGAACAGGTCGAGGTTCTCGGCGACGCTGCGGCCGCGGAACGGGCTGTCGCGGCCCGCCTCCGTCACGGTGCCGCGGTAGTCGCGGATCTGCTCCTCGTCGAGGCTGTCGACGTAGGCGTCGCCGGCCTCGATGAGCCGCACGGCGTGGTCGTATAGCTCCGGGAAGTAGTCGCTGGCGTGGCGCACCGCGTGCCACTCGTAGCCGAGCCAGCGCACGTCCCGCTCGATGGCGGCCACGTACTCGGGGTCCTCGGTGACGGGGTTGGTGTCGTCGTAGCGGAGGAACGTCACCCCGCCGTAGTCGCGCGCCACGCCGAAGTCGAGCTGGATGGCCTTGGCGTGACCGATGTGCAGGTAGCCGTTCGGTTCGGGCGGGAAGCGCGTCACGACGTTCGCGACCCGACCCGAGGCCAGGTCGCGGTCGACGATGTCCGTGATGAAGTTCGGGGCGACGGCGCGGGCCGCGAACGGCTCCGGCGCGCTCGGCTTCGGTTCGGCTTCCACGCTTCTCAGGGCTCCTCGGGCGGTGCGGGCGGGCGAGGCTGACCCTCGCCGCGGGTGCACGGCGGCCACCACTTTACCGCACGTCCGCCCGGCCCGGCCGACGCGCCTAGCGCAAGATGACGAGCGTGACGAAGAAGTAGGTGATCGGGAACGCCACGAGCGCGCTGTCGATGCGGTCGAGCACCCCGCCGTGGCCCGGGAGGAAGACGCCCGCGTCCTTCACGCCCGCCCACCGCTTCATGAGCGATTCGAACAGGTCGCCCAGTTGGGCGGCGCTCGACACGAGCAGGCTGAAGAGGAGACCGTCGTAGACGTTGACGTGCACGCCGGTGCGGTGCTCGAGGAACACGAGGGCCGCCCCCACGACCGCGGCGGCGAGCACGAGGCCGCCGACCGAGCCCTCGACCGACTTGTTCGGACTGATGGCGGGGGCCAGCTTGCGCTTGCCGAACAGCGTCCCGAAGGTGTAGGCCCCCACGTCCGTGGCCACGACGGCGAGCGCGGGCAGGGTGAGGTACCAGAGCCCCAGCACGCCGTCTGGGGTGTAGCGCAGCGTGATGACGAACCCGAACAGCCACGGGATGTAAAGGTAGCCGAAGAACGAGAACACCACGGCCTGCAGCGAGTTTCGGTTCGGGTTGGCGAGCTCGAGCGCCACGAGGTAGAGGGCGAAGAGCCCTATGAGCGCCTCCCGCCAGCTGACGCCGGCGATGAGCGGCTGCATCCCGGGGTAGCTGATCGGCAGCGAGGCCGGCAGCGTCAGGACGGCGGCCACCCACAGGCTCCGCTTGCGGATGGGGATGCCCCGCAGGTTCATGAGCGCCGTGTACTCCTGGATGGCCACCAGGGTGAGGATCAGGTAGGTGGGGGCGAGGAGGGGGAGGCCCACCCACAGCACCAGCAGGGTGACGAGGAAGGCCAGCAGGGCCGAGACGACCCGCGGCAGGTGCTTGCGCGCGCCCGCCTCCTCGGCGACGCCGGGAACGGCGTCAGCTTCGGGCACGGGGCGACTCACACCGCTAGGATGTCGGTTTCCTTAGCCTTGACCCTGGCGTCGATCTTGGTGATGAACTCGTCGGTGACCTTCTGCACGTCGGCCTCCGCGCGGCGCAGGTCGTCCTCGCTCAACGCGCCCTCCTTCTGTTCCGAGCGGAGGTCGGCCAGCGCGTCGCGGCGGATGTTGCGCACCGCCACCCGCGCCTCCTCCGCCAGCTGGTGGACGCTCTTGACGAGCTCGCGGCGCCGCTCGTCGTTGAGAGGCGGGACCGTGATGAAGATGCTGTCGCCCTGGTTGCTGGGGTTGAACCCCAGGTCGGCCTCGAGGATCGCCTTCTCGATGCCCTTGGCCACGCTCTTGTCGAACGGCGTGATCAACAGGGTGCGTGGGTCGGGTGTCGAGACGTTGGCGACCTGGGCGAGGGGCGTTGGCGAGCCGTAGTACTCGACCACCACCCGCCCGAGCACGGCCGGGTTGGCGCGGCCCGTGCGGACCGTGGCGAGGTTGGACTCGAAGGCGTCGATGCTCTTCCGCATCCGTTCGCGTGCGTCGTTGAGATGGCTGTTCATGCTGCCCTTCACCTCCGGGGCCACTAAGCGACCTGTCCGACGAGTGTACCGCGCCCCGTGAGGCCCGCGGCGGGGCTCACGGAGCGCGCCGTGACGGCAGACGTTGCCGGGTGTCGCGGCGGCGCGGGTCGCCGCGCGCCTTCAGGCGGTGCGGTCGGCGAACTCGGTGGCGACGTCGGAGGCGATGTAGGTGCCGACGCGCTCGCCCGCGAGGAGCCGGCCGAGGTTGCCCGCCCTGAAGATGTCGAACACCGTGACGGGCAGGCCGCGCTGCATGCACAGGCTGACGGCGGTCGCGTCCATGACCGCCAGCCCGCCGTTCAGCACGTCGAGGTAGGAGAGCGAGCGGTAGCGGCGGGCGCCGGGCGTGGTGTTGGGGTCCGCGTCGTACACGCCGTCGACCTTGTTCTTGGCCATGAGGACCATGTCGGCGTCGATCTCGAGGGCCCTCAGGGCGGCGGTGGTGTCGGTGGTGAAGAACGGGTTGCCCGTCCCGCCCCCGAAGATGACGATGCGGCCCTTCTCGAGGTGGCGCAGGGCGCGCCGCCTGATGTACGGCTCGGCCACCTCCTGCATGGTGATGGCGGTCTGGACGCGCGTGTCGACCCCCTTGCGTTCGAGGGCGTCCTGCAGGGCGATGGCGTTCATGACGGTGCCCAACATGCCGACGTAGTCGGCGGTGGCGGGATCCATGTGCTTGCCGTGCTGGGAGCCGCGCCAGAAGTTGCCGCCGCCGACCACGATGGCGATCTGGACGCCGCGGCCCTTGGCCGCGGCGACCTCGTCCGCCAAGGCGGCAGTCGCGTCCGGCGACACCCCGAACCCGCCCGGACCGCTCAGGAACTCGCCGGAGAGTTTGAGCAGGACGCGCTTCAGCACGCTGTTACTCGCCGATCGCGATGCGCGCGAAGCGGCCGACCTGGACGTTCTCTCCCAGGGTGGCGGCGACTTCCTTCACCACGGCGTCGACGGTCTTCTTGTCGTCCTTGATGTAGGCCTGCTCGAGCAGGACGATCTCGGAGAAGTACTTGTTGAGGCGGCCCTCGACGATCTTCTCGGCCACGTTGGCGGGCTTGCCTTCCTCGGCGGCCTGGCGGAGCAGCGCGTGCTTCTCGGCGGCGACGACCTCTTCCGGCACGTCCTCGCGCCGGGTGTAGGCCGGGCTGGCCATGGCGACGTGCATGGCGAGGTTCCGCGCCAGCTCCTGGAACTTGTCGTTGCGCGCCACGAAGTCGGTCTCGCAGTTCACCTCGACCAGCACGGCGATCTTGCCGTTGTGGTGGATGTACGAGCCGACGAGGCCCTCCTTGGCGACGCGGTCCGCCTTCTTGTCGGCCTTGGCGATGCCGCGCTCGCGCAGGAGCTCGGCGGCCTTCTCCAGGTTGCCGGCCGCGTCCTCGAGGGCCTTCTTGACGTCCAGCATGCCGGCGCCGGTCCTGGCCCGGAGCTGCTTGATCAGTTCGGTGGTCACTGCCATCTCGCTTCTTCCCTTCGGTCCCGCTGGGCGGGACGCCCCCGCTACT
>JACFNR010000002.1:121209-146868 GCA_019454765.1 Trueperaceae bacterium
CACTGCCATCTCGCTTCTTCCCTTCGGTCCCGCTGGGCGGGACGCCCCCGCTACTCGGCGGGGCTGTCACGGCGAGGGCGCCCCAAGGCGCTCCTCACCGCTCGACGACTCGACCGGTGCCCCGCGAGCGCCCGGGCGCGCCCGGGCGACCGCGGCGCGGCGTCACTCGGCGTTCGCAGCGTCCGCGTCCTCGGCCACCCTGGTGACCTCCTCGGACGCGCGGGGGGCGGCCGCGGGCGAGGGCGTCGCGTCGCCCTCGGCGGCGGCGGCCGCCTCCTGGATCATCCGCTCGGGTTCCGACACGGGCATGCTCAGCGTCTCCTGGTCGGCGACGGGCGGCTCGGCCGCCGCCACGTCCTCGCCGCCGCGCATCTCGATGATGACGTCGGCCAGGCGGGCCGTGACGAGCTGGATGGAGCGGATGGCGTCGTCGTTGCCGGGGATGATGAAGTCGAGGACGTCGGGATCGGAGTCGGTGTCGGCCAGGGCGACGACGGGGATGTCGAGCTTGTTGGCCTCCTTGACGGCGATCGCTTCCTTGGCGGGGTCGATGATGAAGAGCGCGTCCGGGAGGCGGTTGAGGTCGCGGATGCCGCCCAGGTAACGCTGCAGCCGCTGCAGCTCCTTGCCGAGGTCGATCTGCTCCTTCTTCGTGAAGCGGAGGATCGACTCGTCCTCGAACATGCCCTCGAGCTCGCGCAGGCGCTCGACGCGGGTGCGGATCGTCTTGAAGTTGGTGAGCAGGCCGCCGAGCCACCGTTCGTTGATGTACGGCATGCCGCAGCGCTTGGCCTCGGCGGCGAGGATCTCCTGCGCCTGCTTCTTGGCGCCGACGAACAGGATGGTGCCGCCGCGGCCGGCCAGGTCGCGCAGGAAGTCGAACGACTTCTCGCTCTCGACCAGGGTCTTCTGCAGGTCGATGATGAAGATGCCGTTGCGCTCCGCGAAGATGTAGCGCTTCATCTTCGGGTTGCACCGCTTCGTCTCGTGGCCGAAGTGGACGCCGGCTTCGAGGAGCTGCTTCATTCCGAGGTAAGACACGTCGTTCCTCCAGGGCGGGATGTTGAGGTCGATATCGGTGCGCCCGTTCGCCGCGCCGGAACGGCCCAGGTGGCCGCGGACCTCCCCGCTCTGCTCCTCCTCACGGCAGCACGCGGAGCGGTTGCCGCTCGGCGCTTCGGTGAGGGTGGTCTGCGCGGTCTGGTCGCAGTTGGCGATGCTAGTCGGGCTGCGCCCAATACTCGGTCGGTCATGGCGGACATCCCGCTACCGCCAGCCAAACCTACCGAGTATACCCGCCCGGCCGAGGCTAGTAAAGCGGCGCCCCGAGCGAACCTCCGGGCGCCGCGCCTGCAGCCCCGCGGTGCCGGCGTTGCGGCGCTACCGGCCGAGCTCCTTGCGGGCGTCCGCGTAGTTGGGGTCGAGCTCGAGGGCGCTCTCGAAGGCGCGCTGCGCGTTGGCCGCGTCGCCGCTGCCGCCCCGGCCCTGGTAGGCCTTGCCGAGCCAGTAGTAGGCGTCGGCCGACTGCGGCGGTAGGACGGAGCCGTACTGGGCGTACTTGACCGCGTCGTCGACGCGCCCGATCGCCAGGTAGGCGCGCGCCAGGTAGGTGTAGATGGGCGGGAGGAACACCGCGCCGTCGAGGGCGACGGCCGCCTCGAGCTTCGGCACGCTGCCCGCCACGTCGCCGCACTCGAACAGGGCGATGCCGAGTTGCGACACGGCCGACACCGACTGTGGCGCGAGGCTGGCGGCCTGCGAGAGCTCGTACTCCGCCGTGGCGCAGTCGCCGAGCCGGAAGGCGATGTTGCCCAGGTTGTTGTGGGCGGTGGAGCTGGACGGGTCGATGACGACCGCGCGCCGGAACGCCTGCAGCGCCAGGTCGAGCTGGGAGAGGTCGCGGTACACGCGGCCCAGGTTCACGTGGACGGTGCTCTTCTCGTTGGCCGACAGGGCGGAGGTGCTCGTGTCGGCGGCGACGAGGGTGACGGCACGCTCGAGGGTCGTGCGGGCCGCCGTCAGGTCGCCGAGCAGGTACTGGATGACGCCCTTGGTGTTCTGCACCCGCCAGTCGTCGGGCTTGAGCCGCTCGGCGCGCTGGATGGTGTCGAGCGCGTCCGCCAGGCGCCCGGCGTAAGCCGTCGGGTCGGCCTGGTACTGGTTCTGGTAGGTGATGGCGAGGTAGATGTTCGCGTCCACCAGGTTGGGGTTCGCAGCCTGCGCGGCCTGGAACGCCTCGATGGCGGCCGGGAACGCGCTCTGGCAGGCGAGCGCCCGACCCTTCCCGACGAGGGCCGTCGCGTTGTCGGGCTCGGTGCGCAGCGCCTCCTGGTAGAAGAACTGAGCCAGCGCGCAGTCGCCACGGTCGAGGTAGAAAGCACCGTTCTCGATCAGAGTGGCGGCGTCGAGGGTGTCGGGCTCGGCCTCCTGCGCGAGGGCTCCGCTCGCCGCAGCCAGAAGCAGCGCGGCGAGCGCAAGCTTCAGCAGGTGGGTGCTCTTGAAGATCCTGGTCAACGTGTCCTCCGCAGGGCCGATTCGGTGCGGCGAGTGTAACACCCTCGTCGTGAGCGGTAGGGAGCGGGTCGCGTCCGCCGGGCCGTCACGGTGGCGCCGCGTCCAATCATCGCCAACATCTGTGAGAAGGCCGTGTGCCGTTCCCGTCGGCACAACGCGCCGCCGCCGAGCGCCGGGCTCC
This sequence comes from Trueperaceae bacterium, assembly GCA_019454765.1. NCBI lineage: Bacteria > Thermotogati > Deinococcota > Deinococci > Trueperales > Trueperaceae > Trueperaceae bacterium. The sequence continues at coordinate 123,905 of JACFNR010000002.1, forward strand.
GCGGTGGGCGCCCCCGCGCCGGACCCTCTGGTACCATGTGGCGCTCGGCCGTCGGGTCGGACCCCTGGCGAGGCCGGCAACGGGCGCGAACGCCCGGGGCCACCGGCCAGGGCAAGGAAGCGGGCCTAAAAGCACGTGAACCGGTACACATTGCCGTTGGCATGGACGGCGCTGGTCGGCAACGCCGTCGTGATACTACAGGGGGCCGTCGTGCGCGGCACGGGTTCGGGTGCCGGCTGCGGGAGCCACTGGCCGACCTGCAACGGCGAGGTGCTGCCCGTCGCCCCGTCCATCGAGACGTTGATCGAGTTCAGTCACCGCCTGCTCTCGGGCGGCGTCCTCGTCGTCGGCGCGCTGCTCCTGCTCTTCGCGCTGCGCGGCAGGCGCGACAACCCGGGGCTGGCGGCCTTCGCCGGCCTCGCCTTCGGCTTCCTCGTGCTCGAGGCACTCATCGGCGGCGCCACCGTCCTGCTCGGCATGACGGGAGAGAACACCAGCGCGGCGCGCGGCGTGTGGGTCGCCTCCCACCTCGTCAACTCGATGCTGCTCGTCGGCGCGCTGGCGGGGACCGTCGTCTTCGCCGCGCCACGGCGGCCCGACTACCCGTTGAGGCTCGGGGCGCAGGCCGGCCTCGCCACGGTCACGACCCTCGGGCTCGCGCTCATGCTCGTCCTGATGTTCACGGGTGGGATCGCGGCCATGGGCAACACGATGTTCCCGCCCGAATCGCTCGCCGCGGGGCTCAGGGCCGACTTCGCGGCCGGCTCGCACCTCCTCGTCCGGCTGCGCATCCTCCATCCCCTGATCGCCATCGCCGTGGGGACGTACCTCTTCCTTAGCCTCGGCATGGCGTGGTGGCTCAAGTCGGTGCCTGGCGCCAGGCGCACGTCGCGGGCGCTCTTGGGGGTGTACGTCGTCCAGCTCGCGATCGGCGCGGCCAACCTCGGTCTCCTGGCCCCCCTCGCCCTCCAGGTCGTCCACCTGGCGGTGGCTACCGGCGCGTACGCGCTGCTCTCGGCCACGACCATCCAACTTCTGGGCGGGCGCCCCGCGGCGCTCGCAGCCGGCGCCGGCCGTGGCGCCGTGATGGGGAGCGCTAGACCGTGACAGACACCGCGACCACGCCGGGGACCCCCGCGCGCGCGACCGTGCGCGACTACTTCATCCTCACCAAGCCGAAGGTCATCTCGCTACTGCTCCTCACGACCGTCGGGGCCATGTTCATCGCCGCCAAGGGCATGCCCGATTGGCTGGCGCTCCTCGGGATGCTCGTGGGCGGGTTCATGTCGGCCGGCGCCGCCGGCGTCTACAACATGGTGTACGACGCCGACATCGACGTGAACATGAAGCGCACCGCCAAGCGGCCCATGGTGCGCGGCTCGGTCACGCCCCGCAACGCCCTCGTGTTCGCGGTGGCGCTCACGCTCCTCTCCTTCGCGATCATCGCGCTCACGTCGAACCTCCTGGCCGCGTTCCTCAGTTGGGCCGGCATCGCCTTCTACGTGCTCATCTACACCATGTGGCTCAAGCGCCGGACGTGGCAGAACATCGTCATCGGCGGCGCGGCCGGCGCCATCCCGCCCCTGGTCGGGTGGGCCGCCGTCACGGGCGACCTGAGCCTGCTCGCCTGGGTTCTGTTCGCCGTCGTCTTCGTGTGGACGCCCGTCCACTTCTGGGCGCTGGCCCTCATGGTCAAGAAGGATTACGCCAACGTCGGGGTGCCGATGGCCCCCGCCGTCATCGGCGAGCGCGCCACGATCATGCAGATGATCTTCTACACGGTGCTTACCGTGGTGCTCACGGTGCTGCCGTTCTTCTTGCACCAGTTCAGCGTGGCCTACTTCCTGGCCGCCCTCGTCCTGAACGTCGTGCTCGCCGCGCGCATGGTGAGCATCTTCCAGGTCATGCGCTCGGGGCAGAGCGTCGATCGCGCCACCGCCCTGCCGCTCTACAAGTACTCGATGAGCTACCTGGCGCTCCTCTTCCTGGTCATGGCGCTGGACCGCGTCATCTTCTGAGCCGGCACGTGCTGCTGCGTGGGCGTTGGCTGGCAGGGCACGCGCTGGCGCTCGCGCTCGTGGTGGCCTTCGTCAACTTCGGCTTCTGGCAACTGCGGCGCCTCGGGCACAAGCGCGAGGTGAACGCCGTCATAGACGCACGAGCCCACCTGCCGCCCGAGTCGTTGGCCACGGCGCTCGTTCCCGGCGGCGCGGTGCGCGACTACCTCGAGGTGGTGCTTTCCGGCACGTTCGACCCCGCGCACGAGGTGCTGCTGCGTGGCAGGTCGCTGGCGGGCCGACCCGGGTTCAACCTGCTCACGCCGCTCGTGCTCGACGCGACCAACGGGCAGTGGGCTGGCTCCGCCATCCTCGTCGAGCGCGGCTGGGTCCCCTACGACCACGACACCGTGCCGGTCGCGGCGGCGCTGCCTCCCGCGGGCCCGGTCGAGGTGGAAGGCGAGCTCCGTTCCCCGCAGCGGCCGCCCACCGGCCCGCTCGCCGGCGTCGCCGCGCACGACCCGCCGACGGGGCCGCTGGTGCAGAGCTTCTACGTCGACGTCGAGCGCCTGGCGCCGCAGATGCCGTACCCGCTCGTGCCGGCCTACGTCGTGGCGCGCACGCAGGAGCCGCCGAGCGCCGGCGCGCTCCCCGAACCGTTACCCCCGCTGACGACGGACGAGGGCCCCCACCTCGGCTACGCCATCCAGTGGTTCGGCATGGCGCTGGTCGGGCTCGTCGGCTACTTCTTCCTGTTGCGCTCGACGCTGCGACAGGAGCGACGCGGCGCGGCCGCGCGGAGCGGCTAGCGGGGGCGACCGGCCTTCGGGCCGCCGCCCGGTCGCGCCGGCCCCGCCCGCCGGGGGTCGATCGGGGAGCCGGCGCCCACTTCAGCTCCTGGTGGGGGCCGCCTCCAGGGACGCCGCCAGGGTCGCGAGCAGGTCCTTGTACGCCTTGATGAACTTCTCGACGCCCTCCGCCTCGAGCTTGGCGGTCACGGCGTCGAGGTCGACGCCCACGCCGCTGAGGGCCTGGAGCAGCGCCTGCGCGTCGCTCGCCCCCTCGGAGATGCGTAGCCGGGGGTCACCGTGGTCGCGGTAGGCGGCGATCGTCGTGAGGGGCAGGGTGTTGATCGTGTCCTTGCCGATCAGCGGCTCGACGTACTTCGTGTCGGGATAGCTGGGGTCCTTCGTGCTCGTCGACGCCCACAGCAGGCGCTGCGGGCGGGCGCCGGCGCGCGCGAGGGGGGCGAAGCGGGCGGCGCTGGGTCCGAAGAGCTCCTCGTAGATCACGTAGGCGCGCCTGGCGCTCGCGATGGCGGCCGTGCCGCGTAGCTGGTGCGCGGCCGTCGCCTGCGGGACCGGCTGCTTGGCGACCGCGTCGAGCTGCGGGTCGATCATCACGTCGATGCGGCTCAGGAAGAAGCTCGCTACCGACGCCACGTTCACGCTCTTACCGGCACGCTGCCGCTCCTCGAGCCCGGCCAGGAACGCCTCCGCCACCTGCCGGTAGCGCGGCAGCCCGAAGAGGAGCGTCACGTTGACGTTCACCCCGGCCGCGATCAGGCGCCTGATGGCGCCCACGCCCGCGTCGGTTGCCGGCACCTTGATGAAGGCGTTGGGCCTGTCGAGGCGCGCGAACAGGTGCTTGCCCTCGGCGACGGTGCCGTCCTCGTCGTGCGCCAGTTCGGGCGAGACCTCGAGCGACACCCAGCCGTCCATCCCGCCCGACGCGTCGAACTGCGGGCGGAAGAGGTCGGCGGCCGCCGCGATGTCGCTCACCGTGAGGTCCTCGTACGTGGCCTCGGGAGTGGCGCCCGCGCGCGCGTGCGCGGCGATGGCGTCGGCGTAGTCGTCGGTGTCGGCGATGGCCTTGTGGAAGATGGACGGGTTGGAGGTCACGCCGGCAAGGCCGTCCTCGTCGATGAGTCGCTTGAGCTCGCCGTCCTTTATCCAGGAACGGCGGATCTCGTCCAGGTAGATGCTCTGACCTAGCTCCTTGAGGCGCAGTAGGGGGTTCATGTTCCTCCTCCTCGGGCGGCAAGCGGCGGCGCCCGTGGGCGCCCCGCCGCTCCGCTCGTCTACCGTGATGATACGGCCGTCAGGTCCGCTCCAGGCCGGTAGCGAACACGACCCCGTCCAGCAGCTCCAGCCGGACGCGGGGCAGGGGGAGGACGGCCGGTCCGCTCACCGCCTTTCCGCCGCGCATCGGATCGAAGACGCTCAGGTGGCACGGGCAGGTGAGCGCCGGCGCGTCGGTGAGGTAGTTGAAGCCGAAGTTGATGGCGTCGATGTCGCGGTTGAGGACGACCGTGCAGTGCTGATGCGTGCACACGCGACTGAACCCCGCCAGGTAGGCGCTCGGATCCGCCACGGCGGTGCTCAGTGCCAGATCGCCAGGGATCGGACCGGGCAGCCGCACGACCAGGGCGGGGATGGTGCCGCCCGCCGGAGTGGGCAGGGTGAAGGGTACGCCGTCCCACACCTCGGCGAACTCCCCCGGCGCGGCCACGCGCGTCGGCGTCACCTCGTCGAAGGTCGGTTCGGCGGCGGCGCTCCGCTTTAGGAAGTGGACCTTGATGGCCTCGTAGAGCCCGTAACCGCCGCCGGCGGCCACGGCAATGACCGGGACGCGCCAGAGCCACTTGATCACCTCGCGGCGCCTCGGGTCCGGGGGCGCCCCGCGGGTGCTCATCGGCGGTCGGCCTGGCCCTGCGACAGCACCTGGGTGACGTAGGCCACGACGGCGTCGAGGTCGCGCGGCTCCAGCCGGGCCTGGAAGGCCGGCATCATGCCCCGCCCGAACCTGACCGCGTCGCGGACGTTGGCCTCGTTGGCGGCGCGGCTGCTGCCGGCGAGCCGCACCCCCATGCCCCCCTCGCCGCCGAGGCCGTGACACTCGGCGCAGTTGGCGGTGAACACCTGCCTGCCGACGACCGGTAGCGCCTGCACGTCGCCGCCCCCGCCGGCCGTCCCCGCCGCCTGGGCGCGCGCTGCGTCCGCCAGGGCGGCGGCGGCAGCCCCGGCCGCCGGGCCGACCTGCGCCACGTAGGCGTCGTAGGTGGCGGCGGCCTCGGCCCAGGCGCCCAGCTGGGCGTAGGCGTCGGCAAGGGTCATGACGCTGTCGGCGTCCAAGCCCGCGAGCCCGCCGGCGGCGGCGGCCGCGCGCTCGATGGCGTTGGCGGCGTCGGCCGGCCGCCCCGCGACGTAGAGGAGCTGCCCGGTCCGCGCGAGCGCCCGCGGCTGGTTCGGGTCGTGGTCGGTGAGGACCTTGAAGTAGCTCGCGACTGCCGGCTGAGGCTCTCCCGCCTCCCAGTAGGCGTCCCCGACGGCCATGAGGTTCTCGAGGCTGGGGTCGGCCTGCGCCGCCGCGCTCAGCGGCACCAGGGACCGGATCAGGGCCAACCGGGGCTCGGTGGCCGGGTCGGCGGCCCCTTGCGCCGTGGCGGCGAACGCCGCGTAGGCCTCTTCCGCGGTGGCGAGGTCCTGCCGCGCGAACGCCACCTCGCCGAGGAGGTAGAGCGTCTCCGGGTCGGCGGGGTCGGCGGCGCGCGCCTGCTCCAGCCAGCCCTGCGCCGCCGCCAGATCCGACTGCAGCGAGAGGATGGCGAGGCGCTTGTAGGCGGCCGCCGGGACCGGCACGACCTCGCTCAGGATGCGGCGGTACGCCTCCTCGGCCTCGCCGACGCGCTGGAGGCCGAGGTAGGTGTCGCCGAGCGCGAGCAGGTTGGCGGCGCTCGGGTCGTCCCGCGCGGCGCGTTGCACCTCCTGCAGGCGGCGGGCGGCGTCGACGTCGGTGGTCGTGATGGTGTCCGACTCCGACACCCGCGGCAGCAGGTAGGTGGGCAGGGCGGCGGCGAGCAGCAGGGAGATGGCGAGGACCGCCACGGCCCCGACCGGCACGCGCCTGCCGGCGCCGCGTTGCGCCCGCCGGTCGCCGGCGCCGCCGAGGGCGCCGCCGAGGGCGCCGCGCCGCTCGTCAATGGCCGTCAGGACCCTGGCTGCTTTGGCCTCGTAGCGGTCGTGGAGCTGCCGGCGTCGCTCGAGCGGCAGGTCCTCGCGCGCGTCGAGCTCGCGGATGGCGCGTAGGAGGGCGTCACGCTCCTCCGTGAGGTCGACGAGCACCGGGTCGCGGTCGTCGGGGAGAGGGTCCGCCTGACCGGGCGCCAGGAGGGGGAGGGCGGCGTAGAAGAAGGCGATCAGCACGAGGACGCCGATCAGGATGGTGGTGAGCATCAGGCGTCTCCGCTCTGGTCGTCCGTGCGGCGGACGTCGCCGGTCGCCGGGCCGGCGACCGCGGCTCCGTCGGCGGGCGGCGCCTCGGCGAGGAGGTGGCGCACGCGCGCCAGCTCGGCCTCGGAGGCGGACACGGGCGCGCGCGACGCCGCCAACCAGCGGCGCGCGAGCACCGCCACGAAGGCCATGGCGCCGAGCCCGACCAGGGCCGGCAACAGCCACACCACCAGGTGCACGCCCCGCTTCGGTGGGGTGAGGAGGATCCAGTCGCCGTAACGCTCCTGGAAGAAGGCGTAGATCTGCTGGTCGGTCAGGCCCTCGTCGACCTTCTCCTGGATGAGGCTGCGCATCTGCTGCGCGATCTGAGCGCTTGAATCGGCCACGCTCTCCGAGACGCACACGGGGCAGCGCAGGTTGCGGGCGAGGTCGAAGGCGCGGTTGCCGATCTCCACGTCCTGGCCCGAGGCGACGGCGAGGAGCGCCGCGAGGACGAGCAGGGCGATCGTCGCGAGGGGGCGGGGGCGAGCGGCGGTCATCGCAGCAGCGCTTCCACGTTCCTGGCGAGGATCTCGGCGGTCACGGGTCCCACGTGCTTGGCGACGACGTTGCCGGCCGCGTCGAGGAAGAACGTCTCCGGCACGCCGTAGAGCGCCCAGTCGACGCTCACGGTGCTGTCGTTGTCGTAGGCGTTGGGGAAGGTCAGGCCGAAGCGCCCGATGAAGTCACGCCCCTCGGAGCGCTTGTCGCGGTCCTGGGTCTGGACGCCGACGACGAGGACGCCCTCGTCCTGGTACTCGGACCAGAACCGCTGCAAGACGGGCGCCTCCTCGTAGCACGGCAGGCACCACGACGCCCAGAAGTTGACGACCATGGGCCGGCCGACGTGGTCGGCCAGCGCGAAGCGGGGGCCGTACTCGGGCTGGTAGCGCTCGTAGAGCGGCAGGTCGAACGCGGGCGCCGCCTTGCCCACGAGCACGGAGGCGACGTCGCGGTCGGGACTGCCGCGCAGGAGCCCGAAACCGAACAGCGCCGCCAGCAGCGCCAGCACGACCACCACGACGAGCAGCCGACCGTACTTCACGGGGCGGCGCCCTCGCGTGCCTCGCCGACAGCCACGCGAGCGGTGACGCCGCGCCGGGCCCCGCGGAGGCTATACGCCGTGCCGAGGAGCAGGATCGCACCGCCCACCCAGATCCAGGTGACGAGCGGGCTCTTCACGACGCGCAGCACGACGAAGGTGCTGTCGGGCCCGACCGTGCTGTTGAGGTTGAGGTACAGGTCGTGGGTCGGCGTGTAGTAGACGGCGGGCGTCGGCACGGTCCTGCCGGCCTCGCCGAACAGGTTGAGGCGGGGCCGCAGCGTCGTGACCGGCCGACCGTTCCTGCTCACCTCGATGATGGCGCCGGCGCTGATGCGCTGCGGCGTGCGCTCCATGAAGCGGTCGACGGCGGTGAGCGTGTACCCCGAGAACTCGGCGCTGGCGCCGAAGTCGAGGCGCAACTGCTCGTCGACGCGGTAACCGGAACTGAACGCCACGCCGAGCGCCACGATCACGACGGCGAGGTGGACGATCATGCTGCCGGTCCGCCGCGGCGACTCGGCCGCGTACGACCTCAGGATGCGCAGCGGTCCGAGCTTGGAGAGCCGGAACCTCGGCACGAGGGCGCCGCTGAGGAGGAGGATCAGGCTCATGACGTTGTAACCGGCCACCGCGACCGTCAGTAGCGGGTACACCTTGTGGACGCCCAGGAGCCAGGCGACCGCGCCCGAGACGACCAGGGCGCCGAGCATCCACGCCAGATTGCGCCCGAGGCGCTGCTGCTGCGCGCGGCGCCACGGCAGGAGCGGCCCGATCCCCATGAGGAGGAAGACGAGCATCCAGATGGGGAGCGTCACCTGGTCGAAGAACGGCGCGCCGACGGTGACCTTGGCGCCCGACACCGCCTCGACGACGAGCGGGAAGAGGGTGCCGAGGAAGACGGCGGCGGTGAGCGCCACGAAGAGGATGTTCACGCCGAGGAAGCTGCCCTCGCGGCTGACCACGGAGTCGAGGTCGGCCCGGTCCTTGACGTCGTCCCACCTGACGGCCAGCAGCCCGAACGAGGCCAGGGTCACCACGAGGAAGAACGCGAGGAACGCGGGTCCGACCGGGCCGTTGCCGAAGGCGTGCACGGAGGAGACGACCCCCGAGCGCGTGAGGAACGTGCCGAGTATCGAGAGCGAGAAGGTGGAGATGATCAGGAGGACGTTCCACGGCTTCAACATCCGGCGCCGCTCCTGCACCTGCACGCTGTGGATGAAGGCGGTGGCCGTGAGCCACGGCATGAAGCTCACGTTCTCGACGGGGTCCCAGGCCCAGTAGCCGCCCCAGCCGAGGACCTCGTAGCTCCACCAGCCACCGGCCACGATGGCCGCCGACAGGAAGCCCCACCCGGTGAGGATCCAGCGCCGCGTCTGCGTCATCCACTCGGTGCCTGGGCGCCGTGTGATGAGCGCCGCCACCGCGTAGGCGAACGGCACGGTCAGGCCCACGAACCCCAGGTACATGAACACAGGGTGCACCGACATCATCCAGTGGTTCTGCAGCAGCTCGTTGGGTCCGGGGCCGTCGAGCGGCGGCACCGGCAGCACCGTGAACGGGTTGGCAAGGAACCCCACCACGCCCAGGAAGAAGACCTGGACGCCCTGCATGATGGAGATGGCCCACGGCCGCAACGGGCTCAGTGGCGCCGTCACGGCGAGCAGCGCCGTGTAGCCCGTCAGGAGCCAGGCCCACAGGAGGATGGAGCCCTCCAGCGCGGCCCACATCGTCACGATCTTGACCCACGTCGGGGAGGCGATACGGGAGTGGCTCGCCACGTAGGAGACGCTGAAGTCGTCGCCGAGCAGGGCAGCCTGCATGACCACCACGGCGGCGGTCGTGATCACGAAGCCGGCGACGGCGGCGAGGCGGGCCGAGGTCTGTAGGCGGGCGTCCTTGCGCGTGGCGCCGATGGCGCCGGCCAGGGCGCCGTACAGGGCCAGGCCGAAGGCGATGAAGACGCTGGCGCTACCCAGCGGCCCGAGGTGAAGGCTGAACATGTTCCCGCTCCCTAGCGCAGCGACTCTTTGAGGGCTTCGACGTCGATGGGTTCGCCCTCGGCCGGCGGGTGGTAGTTCTCGCTGTGCTTCACGAGCAGGTTGTCACCCACGAAGACGTCGTCGTGGAAGCGCCCCTCGATGACGACGCCGCCGTTCTCCTGGAACAGGTCGGGCGGCGCGCCGTCGTAGCGCACGGGGTAATCCTTGATGCCGTCGGTGATCTGGAAGGTCAGGTGGAGCTTGGCGTCGTCGTAGACCACGCTGCCGGCCTGCACCAGGCCACCGAGGCGCACGCGCTTGCCGTCGAACGAGGCGGCGTCGCGCGCGTACTCGCTCGGGAGGATGAAGTAGACGAGGGACGACTGCAGGGCCCGGGCGATCAGGAACCCCGCGACGGCGAGGACGGCGACACCGAGGAGCGCGTAGACGATGCGCTTCATCCACCGCCTCCTGCGCGGCGCGCCCGGCGCGCGCGCCAGGCGAGGTACAGGAGGTAACCCGCGTACGTCAGCAGCAGTTCTCCCCACGCCACCGCCACCCACTGGGCGTGGCTCAAGTCAGCGAACACTCACGACCTCCCGTCTGGTGGTCTGCTCCGCCGGCGACTCCGCGGCCGCGCCGGCGGCGCGTTCCAGCCGCCCGATGCGGACGCGCTCCGAGACGAAGTAGAAGAACACCAGCCCCGAGGCGACCACGTTGGTCAGCAGGACCTTGAGCATGGTCGGGTCCATGTGCACCCCGCTACCGTCGAGGTTCACGCTCTTGGCCGGGTGAAGCGTGCGGAACCACTCGGCCGCGAGGTAGTTGAACGGCAGGCTGGCCAGCACGATGATCATGATGACCGCGCTGATGCGGCCGCGCCGCTGCGGCTCCTCGATGAGCGCCCTGACGATGAAGTACCCCACCAGCAGGGCGACCATGAGCGCGGTGAGGGTGAGCTTGGCGTCCCAGGTCCAGAAGGTGTTGAGGGTCGGCTTGCTGTAGGTCATGCCGCCCACCACCGTGAGCACGGAGAACAGCAGCGCCGCCTCCGCGTTGGCCTGCGCCCGGACGTCGTCCACGGCTCGGCCGCGCCAGAGGTAGAGCATCCCCCAGACGGCGGAGATGCCCACCGCCACGAAGCCGATCCAGGCGACCGGGACGTGGGCGTACATCACGCGGATGAGCTCGCCCTGGTTGGCGTCGGGGGGGCTGATGCGGAACGCGGCGTACATGCCGAAGGCGAAGAGCAGCATGCTCAGGACGCCAAGCGCCGTCAGCCACGTGGGGCGCCTCGTTCCTCTCGTCGGGTTGGTCGTCATCTTCTTCGCTCCTATGCGCCTGACTCACCTGCGGGCCCGGTCGGTCCCGCGTCGCTACCGCGGACCGTCGCTCGGGGACCGGGCGCCCCGTTCGCGCGTAGTGTAAGGCCGGGCCGCGGCCCGGGGCGTTTCACGGGTCCACCTCGCGGCTCGGCGCCATCAGTCGTCGACCACGAAGTGGAAGATGCTGCTGCACACCACCAGGTAGACGAGGTCGAAGCCCGCGAGGAGCTGTAGCCACGACGCGGCGAGCTGCACGTCGCTGCCGCCGGCGACGGCCGCCTCGGTGGCGCGCACGGCGCCGAGCATCACCGGCACGATCACCGGGAACATGAGGACCGGCAGGAGCGCCTCGCGCGCCTGCAGGTTGGCGGTCAGACCGGCGTAGAAGGTGGCGATGGTGGCGAAGCCCAGGCTTCCCAGCAGGATGGCGAGGCCGAGCACCCACCAACCGCCCGGGGGGGCGGCGGCGCCGTAGAGGCCGAAGGCGACCGGGAGCATGATGGCGCCGAGCACCGCCAGGTAGACCCAGTTGGCCGCGAGCTTGCCGAGGTACAGCGCGGCCCGCGCCACCGGGAACGTCAGCAACTGCTCGAGGGCTCCCTCCTCGAGGTCGGCCTGGAAGCTCTGCGCCGCCGCGATCACCCCGGCGAACGCCACGGCGACCCATAGGACGCCGGGCGCGGCGCTCGCCATGAGGCCAGGGTCGCGGCCGAGGCCGAACGCCATCATGACCAGGGTGATCCCCGAGAAGAACAGCGTCGCCACCGTGGTGGCGCGCGAGCGCAACTCCTGCAGGAAGTCCTTGCGCGCCACGGCGAGGGCCGCGCGGATGTCGTTCACGCGGGGTCCGCCGGCGCGGCGGGTGCAGCTGCGAGGCGGCGGAGGACGCCGCCGGCCAGCTCGAGCACCGCGTCGGGCCCGAGGTGGTCGCGGTCCGACTCGTGCGACGCCATGAACACCGTGCGGCCGCGGGCCCTGGCGGCAGCCACGCAGTCGTCCATCAGGAGCTTGCCGGCGTCGTCGAGCGCGGCGTACGGCTCGTCGAGGAGCCACAGGTCGGGGTCGAGGAGGAGGAGCCGCGCCAGCGCCAGGCGCTTCTTCATGCCGCTGGAGAAGGTGCGCACCAGCTTGCCACCCGTGGAGGCCAGTCCGACCGTGTCCAGCGCCGCCCCGACGTCGACCGGCGCCGCGGCGCCGCGCCGCCCCGCCAGGTCCAGCGCGAGGAGCAGGTTCTCGCGGGCGTCGAGCATGGGGAAGCTCCCGCCCACCACGCTGAGAAGGCCCAACCGCGCCCTGGCGGGCTGGCTCCGCGCGGGTAGGGCGTGCCCGAACAGGAACGCCTCGCCGCTGCTTGGCCTGAGCCGCGTGGCGAGCAGGCTCAATAGGGTCGTCTTGCCGGTCCCGTTGGCGCCGCGCAGCACCACGAGCCGCCCCGCGGCCACCTCGAGGTTCACGCCGCGCAGCACGAGGTCGCGGCCCAGGCGCCGCGTCACGTCCCTGAGCTCTATCGCCAGAGGTGCGGCGGCGTTCACAGGCGGTCGAGAAGCCAGCCTGGCGTCATCTGGATGAGCTTGGCGTTGAGCGCCGTGTACTTGCCGGTCAGCATCAGCACTCCCGCCACCACGAGGATGACGCCGGCGACGCGCTCCACCCACGGCAGGTAACGCCTGAACCCCTTCGTGAAGCGCATGAAGGGGTCGAGCAGGAGGGCGGCCAGCAGGAACGGCACGCCTAGCCCGAGCGCGTAGACGGCTAGGAGGAGAACCCCGCTTGCCAGCGTGCCGGAAGCGCCCGCCAGGGTGAGGATGGCGCCGAGGATCGGCCCGATGCAGGGCGTCCAGCCCGCCGCGAACGCCATGCCGAGGAGGAGGGCCCCGAGCGGGGTGCGCGTCTCGCCGCTGTACTGCATGCGCGTGTCGCGGTAGAGCCACGGCAGCTTGACGATCCCGAGCATCACCAGCCCGAACAGGACGACGAGCAGGCCCCCACCGAGCATGAGCGCTCGCTGGTTGGCCCGCAGGACGGCCCCGAGCGCGCTGGCGCCGGCGCCCAAGGCGATGAAGACGAGCGCGAAGCCGGCGATGAACGAGAGGGCGTTGCGGACGAGCACGGCGCGTTCCGCCTCCGCGCTGCCGCCCACGTACGCCAGGTAAGTGGGGACGAGCGGCAGGACGCAGGGCGACAGGAACGACAGCAGGCCGCCGATGAACGCCACGCCCAGGCTCGGGGTCACCACGGCGCTACGGGCGACCGCCGCGGCGCGACGAGGGCCGGGGCGCGGGCGCCGACGCGGGGGGGCGCGGGGACGTGGGAGAGGGGCCGGGTCATGGGTGACTCGCTGATGATACGTGAGCCCGGCCGCCGGCGGGCAGGACATTGCTACCTCGACGGCCCGGCCCGCCGCCCAACGGGGCCGTCGGTCCAGGTCCGGCTGGACGCGACGCACCGCGCGTGCCCGGAGGGTCGCGCGTGGGGGTAACATGGCCGCCTGACTTCCCCCGGACCGCGCGCAGCCTGCCTCGGTCCCGCCTGGAGGCATCGATGACCGGTCGGTTCACCAAGTCGCTCCTCGCCGTGACAGTCGCGGCCAGCCTGCTGTTCGCGTCCGCCCAGGACACGCACGGCGTGGCGCCGCTCGCTCCAGCTCAATCGGTGCGCGTGGCGTTCGTCCCCATCCTCAAGTTCGCGACCCTGTACGTCGCCAAGGACCGCGGCCTGTTCGAACGGTACGGTCTCGACGTCGACCTCGAGAGCGTCGCCTCGGGCACCGAGGCCATCGCCTTCCTCGAGCAGGGCCAGATCGACGTGGGCGGCATCGCCATCGTGACGTCGTTGTGGAACGGTTGGAACCAGGGGATCGACGTGCGCGTGTTCGCCCCCGGCGGCCTCGAGCCGTTCGTGAACAGCCCCACCAAGGTGTTGGTGCGCGCCGACCTCTACTCCTCCGGCGCCGTCACCTCGGCGGCCGACCTGGCGGGTAAGACCGTCGCCTTCGCGGGCGGCCCCGGCAGCGGCGGCGAGTACCTCACCGCCAAGGCGCTGGAGCCCGCCGGGCTCACCATCCGCGACGTCGAGATCGTGTCGCTCGGCAACGCCGACATCCCCGCGGCGTTCGAGAACGGCTCCATCGACGCCGCGCTCCTCGGCTCGCCCTACGCCGATCAGGTGGAGGAGGCGGGCACCGCCGTTCCCATCGCCACCGACCTCGTGCCGGGCCTCATGACGGTCGCCTTCGTGGGTTCCGGCAAGTTCCTCGGCGAACGCCCCGAGGCCGCCGAGCGCTTCGCGCTCGCGCTGCTCGACGCCGCCCGGCTGATGCAGGGCGAGGGCTACCTCGCGCCCGAGAACGTGGCCGCCTACCTCCACTACGTCAACTCGACGGAGGATGCCATCGTCAACGGCACGCCCGTGCTGTACGACCCCGACCTCGCCATCCCCGTGAGCGGCCTGGCCGACGTCGAGCGCGTGCACCGCGAGAACGGTCGCACCGACTACGACGCCCCCATCGACCTCTCCAAGGTCGTGACGACGGAGTTCGCCGAGTGGGCCCTGGAAGCCGCCGGCAAGTACCAGCAGTGAGGGGCGCGTCGATCCGGTAGCGATGACGACCAAGATCGTCGCGCGCAACGCGGGCAAGACCTACCCCTCCAAGGCCGGTACCGTCACGGCCCTGGAGGGGTTCGACCTCACCGTCGGCGAGGGCGAGTTCGTCTGCCTCGTGGGGCCCTCGGGCTGCGGCAAGTCGACGTTCCTGCGCATCCTCGCGGGGCTCGACGACCTCACCTCCGGCGAGGCCCGCATCGTGCCGGGCGACGATCCCCGCAAGCCGCTCAACAACGTGGTGTTCCAGGAGTACGCCGTCTTCCCGTGGAAGACCGTCATCGACAACGTGGCGTTCGGCCTGCAGATGCGCGGCGTCGGTCGGGCTGAGCGCTACGAGGTGGCGGAGAGGTGGCTCGCGAAGGTGGGTCTGAAGCGCTTCGCGCACTACTACCCCTCGCAGATCTCCGGCGGCATGAAGCAGCGCGTGTCGATCGCGCGGGCGCTCGCCAACGACCCGCAGGTCCTCCTGATGGACGAGCCGCTCGGAGCGCTCGACGCCCAGACCCGCGCCGTCTTGCAGGAGGAGCTGCTGCGCATCTGGGAGGAGACCCGCAAGACGGTGCTGTACGTGACCCACTCGATCGAGGAGGCGGTGCTGCTCGGCGACAGGGTGGTGCTGATGACGGCGCACCCGGGCACCAAGAAGTCCGAGTTCGCGGTCGACTTGCCGCGGCCGCGCGACCTCGCCACGACCTCCACGGCGCGCTTCGGCGCCCTCACCGGGGCCATCTGGGACGAGCTGCGCGACGAGGTGCGGCTTGCCATGGAGGCCCAGGCGTGAGGGGCGCGCCGCGCCGCGACGGGCCGGGGCGCGCTCACGGCGAGTGGCTCGTCCCGCTCGGCCTGCTCGTGGCGCTCGTCGCGGCGGGCGGGGCGCTCGGCCTGTGGACCCGCTGGTGGTGGGCGCTACTCGGGGCGGCGTTCGTGCTGCTCGTGCTGACGGCGGAAGCCGCGGCGCGGCGGCTGCCGTTCCGGCTGCAGGCTCCTTACGAGAAGGCGCTCGCCTGGCTCTTCCCGCTCCTGGTGCTCGTCGCCTGGGAGTGGCTTAGTACCGGCGGCGTCCTGAACCCCCGCTGGTTCCCGCCGCCCAGCCGCATCGTCGGCGCCCTGTGGGACCTGACCGTCAACTACGACCGTTTCTCGGGTACCTCGCTCCTCGGGCGGCCGTGGCTCGCTCCCGCGCGGCTCGTCGAGAGCGGCTGGGCCGGCGTGGCCGACCTCTTCAGGGAGAGCCACGTGTGGGCCACCCTGTCGCGCGTGCTGGTCGGGTTCGTGCTCGGCGCCGTCCCGGCGCTGCTGGTCGGCATCGTCATGGGCCTCAACCGCACGGTGCGCACCATGCTCGACGCCACCATGTCGGCCATCTACGTGCTCCCCAAGATCGCCATCTTCCCGATCCTCATGCTCGTGTTCCCCGACCCGTTCGGGGAGGGGCCCAAGGTGACCGTGGTGGCCATCTCGGCGTTCTTCCTGGTCGCGCTCTCGACCATGGCGGGCGTGCAGGGGATCGACAAGGTGCTGCTGCAGGCGGGCGCCAACTTCGGCGCGAACCGCTGGCAGATGCTCAGGCACGTGATCCTGCCCGGCGCGTTGCCCATCGTCTTCAACGGCCTGCGCCTCGCCCTCGGGACGGCCCTCATCGTCATCGTGGCGGTCGAGTTCGTGCGGGCCAAGACGGGCGTCGGTTACCTCGTCTACTACTACTGGCAGGTGCTCGGCACGCCCAAGATGTACGCCGCCCTCGTGGTCGTGATGGTGCTCGGAGTCGGGCTCACGGCGGTGCTGCAGCTCGTCGAGCGTTGGGCCATGCCGTGGCGGCGCTAGCTCTCCCGCCGCTTCCGTAGCAGGCTCCCGCCCCAGGCGAGGCCTACCACCATGCGCAGGTAGTAGGTGAGCACGCGCCAGGCGAGGATGGCCGCGGCCACGCCGGCCTGCGCCTTCTTGGCGTCGTCCGTCACGACGAGGAGGCCGGCCGCGCCCTTCGCACCGCCGAAACCGTCGCCGCGCGCGCCGGCGTCCTCGGGCGCCACGGGGACGTCGACGCGGCGGGCGCTGGGGGAGCTCAGCCGCATCAGGCTGGCGGTCCCGACCTCCAGCAGGCCGGTGCCGCCCGGCGTGGGGAAGAACGACGACGCCACGGAGGGGACCTGGGCGCTGGCCATGGCGACGAGGGGCGAGGCGCCAGGCCGCATGGCGGCCACGACCACGAAGAACGTGAAGTAGGTCGTGAAGTAGATCACGAAGGTCGTGAGGTGCAGTGCCGCGTGCCGGTGCAGTGGCGCGGGCCGGAGGTTGGCGTGGGCTGACTCGAAGCGTTCGAGGAACACGCGGAGGCCGGCGCGCCACCGCCTCAGCCCGGGGACGCCGACGAGCCAGGCGGCGAGGCGTGTGAGCCACCGCAACCGGAACAGGAGGACGGCGACCATCAGGCCCGCGAGCACGAACGCGACCGCCGCCACGAGCTCGGGCCTGGCGCCCGCGAACACGCGCGTCGAGCGGCCGAGCACGAGGACGCTGAGCGGCACGGACCAAGCCAGGAAGACGAGATCGAGGATCCACACGCGCACGTTGATGGTCCAGGCGTCGGCCGGGCTCATGCCGCCCTGCACGAGCGACAGGGCCACGGCGGGCGCCTGGCCGGCGCTGCCCGGCGTGAGCGCCGCGGTGAACAGGCCGAGGGCGTAGGCGCGCAGCGCGGCCGGGTAACCCAACCGGCGGCCGGCCCGGGCGGCAAGCATCACGAGGCGCAGGGCCCCGGCGGCGTAGTTGACGGCCGCCAGGCCCAGGCCTGCCGCGTACGCCCACGCCGGGACCGCGAGCGCCGTGCCGAGGTCCTCGCCGAGCAACCAGAACGACACCGCCAGGCCGGCGAGCCCGAGGCCGACGGCGATGATGACGGCCCGCGTCACCCTTCCCCTACGCCTCGGCCCGGTTCTTGCCGCGGCGCTTGGCCTCGTAGAGGTTCGAGTCGGCGCGTTTCAGCAGCGACATCTCGTCGTCGAGCGCGTCCAGCGTGGCCAGCCCGACGCTGGCGGTGACCGCCAGGCCCTGCGCCTCGTGCGAGCGGCGCGTCACGCTCTCGAGCACCTTGGCGGCGACGCTGTGGGCGCCGGCCGCGTCGGTCTCGGGCAGCAGCACGATGAACTCCTCGCCGCCCACCCGTGCAACCATGTCGATCTCGCGCGTGCACTCGAGCAGCGCCTCGGCCGTCGCTCGCAGCACCGCGTCGCCGACGACGTGCGTGTACGTGTCGTTAACGAGCTTGAAGTCGTCCAGGTCCACCATGAGCAGGCTGAGCGGCCGCTGCAGACGCTTGGCGCGGAGCAACTCGTCGCCCAGGCGCTCCTCGAAGGCGCGGCGGTTGGCCACGCCCGTTAGCTCGTCGGTGCGGGCCAGCTGTCGCAGCCGGGCCGCTTGCGCCTCCAGCTGCTCGTGGAGGTGGCTCAGGTCGGCGTAGGCCCGCGCCAGCTCCACGTTGCGCAGCCGGTCGATCTCGCGGTCCTTGCGCATGCGGTCGACGTCGAGCTGGAGCTGCAGGATCTGCGTGCGGCGGTCGGACAGCTGCCTCAGGGTGCGCTCGTTGAGGCGGTGGAAGTTCTGGAAGTGGTGCAGCGCTTGCTCCCACCGTCCGAGCGTGGCCATGGCCTCCGACATGGCGCGGTGGGCCGCCGCCGCCTCGACCGGCGAACCGCCCGCGGAGCTCCGCGCGATGGCCTCGCCAAGCGGGGCGAGCGCCGCCTGCGGCTCGCCCTTGGCGAGGTGCACGCGACCCAGGCCGAGCAGCGCCTCGCACTGCACCAGCTCGCGCCTCTCCGGCGACAGGCGCTCCAGGCACTCGCTGAAGTGACGCTGCGCCTCGTCCCAGGCCGCCCCGTCGATGGCGAGCTGACCCAGGCTGAGCTTGGCGAGCCGTTGGCCGTAGGCGTCGGACCTGTCGAAGCTCTCCTGGAACGCGGCCCGGGCGCCCGCCGTGTCGCCCCGCTCGCGGCGCGCCTGCCCGATCGTCCTGAGGGCGATGGCGAGGTCGCGCTGGCCCGCGGGGGAGGCGGAGGCGTGGTGGAGGGCCCGCTCGCCGTACTCGAGCGCCAGGTCGACCTGGCCGAGGTCCAAGTAGGCGCGGGCGATGCCGTTGAGCGGTCCCGCCACCGCGTCGGGGCGCAACTTCTCCAGCGCGTCGAGCGCCTGGAACTGGTTGGCGAGCGCCTGCTGGTAGAGGCCGACGGCGTGGTAGCACCAGCCGAGACCCAGCAGGGCCTTGGCCGCCCCGACCTCGTCACCCAGCCACTGCCGCGCCTGGAGCTCCAGGCGCGCCACGAGCAGCGAGCCCATGTAGTCCGCCTGGCGGAAGGTGCAGATGGCCACGGCGGTGGCGGCGGCCGCCACGTGCTCGAGCACGGCCGGGTCGAGCTCCGCCAGGTGCTCGTCCCACGTCGTGGGCGCCGAGCTCGGGTCCAGGTGGACGAGCGCCAGCGCCTCGTTGCCCCGCCCGACGGCCTCGTCGTAGCGGAACTCGAAGCTCGCGGCCGTCGCGGCGGCGGCGAGGGCGCGCAGGCGTTCTACGAGGGACTCGGCATCGTCCGGCATACGGTGGGCTCCCGACTCCGAGAGGCGAGCGTCACTCTCGACGCTCGCGGCTCATTATGCCCGACGGTTCCGCCGGTCACAGCGAACTTCGTCGGTCGCTACCTGACCCAACGGTCCGCGTACTCCGGGCTGGCCGTCACCGGCAGCCGGCCGCGCAGGAACTCCCGCTCGCTCTCCAGCCAGGCTGGCAGCTTGAAGGCGAGGCCCAGCTCGTCGGCGGGCTCGTCGACGGTGAACCCCGGTCCGTCGGTGGCGACCTCGAAGACGGCGCCGCCCGGCTCCCTGAAGTAGACCGACCTGAAGTAGTTCCTGTCCTTCACCCCGGTGGGGGAGAGCCCGGCCAGCGCCAACGCCTCCCTCGCCTCGTCGAGCGCCCCGTCCGCCACGCGCAGGGCCACGTGGTGGACGCTGCCGCTGCCCAGCCGCGCCTGGGCCGGCGCTGGGACCTCGGATAGGTCGAGGTAGCCGCCCGCCGGGTAGGGGAGCCGCTCGCCGTTGGCGCCGGGGCCGACCCGCACGCGGCGCGCGCCGGTCGCGTCGCGCTCCGAAGCCACCACGCGCATGCCGAGCGCCCCCTCGAGGGCGGCGACCGTGGCGTCGAGGCGAGGGGCGGCGACCGTCACGGCGTGCAGGCCCTGCAGCGCCATCCCGCCGGGCACGGGGGCGCCCGGCCAGTTGAGTAGCGGCGCCTCCCGGGCCGCCTCGATCAGCTCGAGGGGCGTGCCGTCGGGGTCGGAGAAGGCGAGCACCTCCTCGCCGAAGCGTTCGTGGCCGGAGTGCGTCAGGCCGTGATCGTCGAGCCGGGCGCGCCAGGCGGCCAGCATGCCGGTGGGCACCCGGTACGCCAAGGCGAGGGGCTCACCCGCGCCTCGCACGGCGGGTCCCGCGCCCGGCCACGGGAAGAACGACGTCACGGTGCCGGGTTGTCCCAGCGGACCGCCGAAGTAGAAGTGATAGGTCTGCGGGTCGTCGTAGTTGACGGTGCGCTTGACCAGCCTGAGGCCAAGCAACCTCACGTAGAACTCGATGTTGGCTTGAGGGCGGCCGGCGATGGCCGTGACGTGGTGTAGGCCCGAGGTGGCTAGCGGCATATGGAGGCGAGAGTATCAGGCGGCACCCTGCGTGCGCGCCCTCGCCTGTACCGTCTCACTCATGGAGCTAGCGTGGCCGACGGAGTTCGTGGCGGGCGGCTCGCCCGCGGCCCCGTGGGCGGCGCAGGGTGGCGCCCACGGCGCGGCCACGCTCGTCATGTACTTCAACCTCGAGTGCCCGGGCTGCGTCTCGCGCGGGATCCCCTTCATCAAGCGCGTGGCGGCCGAGTCGGAAGGGCGCGTGCGCACCATGTTGGTGCACACCGCGTACGGGCACCGGACCCTCGATCGGGAGCAGGTCGTGCCCACGCTGCTGCGGTTCGTCACCGACTACGCGCGGGTGGGCATGCCAGTCGCCCTCGACCTGACCGGCGAGCTGGCGCGGGCCTGGGGCGTCGAGGGCACGCCCCACTGGTTCGTGTTCGACGGCGCCGGCCGGTTGCGGCGCTCCCTGTTCGGCTCCCAGGACAACGCCCGGACGCGGCTGGAGTACCTGCTGGAGGAGCTGACGGGCGGCTCGGCGGACGCCCCTACGGGCGGCGACGGCTATTGAAGTCGCAGGCCGCGTTCGGCTAAGATGGCTAGGCTTGACGCACGGAGGCCGGCACGACCGGCGGCGCGGCCGTTCGCGCCACCTCCGAGCGTCCCCACGGCCGCCAAGCGCCGTGGTCACGAGCGCGACCTCGCCGGTCGCCGACCTGGAGACGACGATGAAGTACAACAAAGGCGCCATCATGCGCTCTATCGAGCAACCCTTCGTGCGCACCGACCTCCCAGAGTTCGATACGGGCGATACCGTCCGCGTCGACTACAAGGTCGTCGAGGGCAACCGGACGCGCGTGCAGGCGTTCGAGGGCGTGGTCATCGCGCGCAAGAACGGCAAGGGAGCCCGCAGCACGATCACGGTCCGCAAGGTGTCATTCGGCGAGGGCGTCGAGCGCGTGTTCCCCGTGAACTCCCCCCTCATCGACAAGATCGCCGTCGTGCGCCGCGGCCGCACGCGCCGCGCCAAGCTCTACTACCTGCGCGAGCTGCGCGGCAAGGCGTCGCGCCTCAAGACCGACGTGGGCCGGCAGGAGCGCGACCGCGCCGCGGCTCGCGCCGCCAAGGCCGACAACAAGGAGTGACCCGCTAACGCTCGGCCGCGCGGCCGTGCCCTGCAAGCAGACGCCCCTCGCCGTCAGGTGAGGGGCGTCCTCGTGTGGGTCGACGGGCCGGCGGCGGCCGCGGACGGGCCGGGCGCGCGTCAGTCCACGACCATGATCGCGTTCGGGTCGAACGTCCGAGGCGCCAGCACGGCGGCCGCGGTGGGCGTGGCGAGGAACCGCTCGAGCCCGGCGAGGACCAGCTGGTCGAGGCCGCCCGTCCGCGCCGCCTGCTGGCGGAGCATCCCGAGCGCCTCGTCGAACGTCCGCCGCTCCCTGTGCGGCCGCGGCGCCGTCATGGCCTCGAACCGCTCCGCGAGCGTCAGGAGCGTGTCGATGAGCTCGTCGCGCTGCGCCCCCTCGAGGGGCGTGACCCCGTCGGCGAGGGCGGGCTGCTCGTCCCTGACGTACGTCTCGGTGACGGGCGCCAGGTCGGCGAGGTCGAGCACGCTTGGCAGGCTGGCGCGCAGGAGCGGGCGCTGCGACCGCACCACCTCGATCTCCGCGTCCGACAGGGTGCGGTGGCTGTCGAGCACCTCGGTGGGCGTGGCCAGCCGCGCGATGTCGTGCAGGAGCGCCGCCCGCTTCAAGCGTCGCAGCGCGGTCGGCCCGAGCTGCAGGGCGGCGTCGAGGTGCGCGGCCGTGCCCGTGGCGAGCTCGCGCACGCGCTCGGAGTGACGGTAGGTCCATGGCGACTTGGCGTCGATGAAGCGCGCGAAGCCGGCGATCACGCGGTCGGCGCGAGACGCCGACACGTAACCGTGGCCCGTGGGTTCGGCCGCCAGCGCCACCTGCTCCGGCTCGTTGGCGCTCAGCTCGGCCAGGAAGCCCGGGGAGGCCAGAAGGCCGATCGCGTGCTGCGCCACGCCGGGATCGAGCTGGTTGCCGGCCAGCCGCGCCAGGCGCGCGCTGGCCTGCGCGGGGCCGCCCTCGAACCAGGCGCTCACGAGGACGTGAGCCACGTTCAGGATGCGGCCGAGGAGCGAGACGTCCTCGCCCGAGTTCGCCTCGGGCCTGCCGCGGCCGTCCCACCGTTCGTGGCGCGAGATGATGGCGTCGGCGGTGCCGCGCCCGAAGCCCATGTCGAGCGCGATCGACGCGCCGGTGCGACCGCGCAACCGCTCGATCTGGACGGGCCCGTTGGCGCGACCGAGCGTGATGTCGACGAAGCCCGCCAGGCGCCTGCGCCACTCGCCGCCGGCGCGCAGGAGCGGCAGGGCGAGGCGCATGGAGCCCGCCAGCGACGAGAGGTCGGCGCCCGGCAGCGCGTGGTAGATGGCGCTGCTGGCGGGTCCGAACGTGTGAAGCGCCTTGGAGCGTGCGGCGGTGGCGCCCAGGTCCTTGAGGAGCGCCGCGTAGTACAGGTCCGTCAACGTGGCCTGATCGAGCTCGAGGGCGCGACCCAGCCGCACTGCCACCACCGCCGTGCGCATGGCGTGGGTGGCGGGGACCCCCTCGGCGACGTCGAGCGCCGGCGTGAGCGGGATGACGAGCTCCGCGAGGCGCGGCGCCGCGTCCGGCTCGGGCCTGACGAGCGAGGGGATGGGGGGGCGGGCCTGCGGCACCCGCACCGGCACGCCTGGCCTCAGTCCGGATGCGGTGTCGCGACCCAAAGTCATGCCCCGATTGTGCCCGTTGCCTCCTTACAAGGAACTTACACCGGGCGAGGAAGCGCGTGCCGGGCGGGCCGCGGCGCTACCGCGACAGGTCCGACCACTCGGCTTCGAGGCCCCGCCACGCGGCCGCGACCGGCGCCACCTCAGTTGACACCCCGACGACGCCGTTAGTACACTTGCGTTCGCTCACCGGGCGACAGCGCCCGCGTCGTAGCAGTTCGTGGGGCCGTGGCGCAGTTGGGAGCGCGTCTGAATGGCATTCAGAAGGTCAGGGGTTCGAATCCCCTCGGCTCCACCAATGGAACCCC
>JACFNR010000003.1:0-10140 GCA_019454765.1 Trueperaceae bacterium
TGGGACAACGCCAAGAAGTACATCGAGGACGGCAACCACGGCGGCAAGGGCTCGGACGCGCACGCCGCCAGCGTGGTGGGCGACACCGTCGGCGACCCGTACAAGGACACGGCCGGGCCGTCGATCAACCCGCTCATCAAGGTGATCAACACGGTCGCCCTCATCTTCGCGGGCGTCATCGCGGTGGCGGGCGGCTGGCTGCTCTTCTGAGGTGAGTGGCGGGCGCCGGCGCCATCCGCTGCCGGCCCCAACTTTCGATTCTACTACCGGGGCCACGCGAACACCAGGACGCGTGGCCCTAGTCTTGCCGGGGTCACGGTAGTAGCTTGAGGGCGGAAGGAGGTCTAGCCGATAGAGATCAAAGACCACTTCTTCGCGAGCGACCCTAGCGCCACTAGAGGCTCGACCGAGTAACCCGAACCGGCAGCAAGACAGAACGGCGGGTACCGACAGAGCGGGAAAAGGCGGCCGGGGTCGTTCCCTTGTGGACCCACCCATTGGAGACCCACGTCTTGTGGGGCCACGCCTTGCGGACCCACGTGCGCCGCCGCTGAACTCAAGTCCTTGTATCGCCCCCACCTCACCTGCTACAACACCCTTACCGAGGGTGTCACCCTCGAATCCTGCTCGGCCGACACCGAGCGAACCTGCAAGTGGGTCCGCGAGGGGCCCGGAGGAAGGCGGCGATGGCCTACATCATCACTGAACCGTGCATCGGGGTTAAGGACGCCTCGTGCGTGGACGTCTGCCCCGTCGAGTGCATCTACGAGGCCGACGACCAGTTCTACATCAACCCGGAAGAGTGCATCGACTGTGGCGCGTGCGTGCCCGCCTGCCCGGTCGACGCCATCTTCCCCGAGATGGACGTCCCGGAAGAGTGGGAGTCCTACATAGAGAAGAACACGAGGCTCTCCGGCCTCTGAGACGGTCGGGCCGGGGTCGGACGCGCCGCGAGATGCGCCCAGTGACGGCCCCGGCAACCGGCCGGCCCGCTCGTCAGCCCGCGTAACCGACATCGACGACGTGCTCCCGCCCGTCGTCGATCAGCTTCACGACGGCCGCGGGCGCCGCGCGCTCCGCGGCACCGACCGCGGCGGTCCGCGCGCCGGGCGCCGCGCCGTCGCCTACCGCGGGGGGGGCGTCGACGCGCTTGGCGCGCAGCACGTAGCTGCTGGCGCCGTATCGGTAGCGCACCTCGAACCCCGGCCACTCGGGAGGCACCCGCGGCGTGACGCGCAGCTCGTCCCCCACGCGCTCCAGGCCGAGCAGGCCCTCGAGGCCGAAGCGGTAGAACCAGGCGGCCGAGCCCGTGTACCAGCTCCACCCACCCCTACCCACGTGCGGCGGCAGGCTGTAGACGTCGGCCGTGATCACGTACGGCTCGACCTTGAAGCGCAGCGCGCCCTCGCGGTCCGAGCTATGCATGACGGGGTCGATGAGCTGGTGCAGGGCGTGCGCCGCCCCCCCGTCCCCCAGTTCCGCGAACGCCCACGCCGACCAGATGACGCCGTGCGTGTACTGCCCGCCGTTCTCGCGCACGCCGGGGAGGTACCCCTTTATGTAGCCGGGGTCCCTCGGCGTCTTGTCGAAGGGCGGGGTGAACAGCCTGATCAGCCCGTCCTCCCGCCTGACGCACTGCTCGTCCACCGAACGCATGGCGCGCAGCGCGCGTTCCCGCGGGGCGGCGCCGGAGAGGACCCCCCACGACTGGGCGATGGAGTCGATGCGGCACTCCTGGTTGGCGTGGCCGCCGAGGGGCGAACCGTCGTCGAAGAAGGCGCGCAGGTACCAGTCGCCGTCCCAGGCGGACGCCTCGACGGCCGCCCCGTACGCTTCGGCGCGGCGGCGCCACGTCGCCGCCTCCTCTGCGGCGGCGGGGCCGCCGCCTACCTCGAGCAGAGCGGCGAAGCGGTGGGCGGCGTCCAGCGCGAACCAAGCGAGCCAGACCGACTCCCCCTTCCCGCCGGCGCCGACGCGGTTCATGCCGTCGTTCCAATCGCCCGTGCCCATCAGGGGCAGACCGTGAACCCCGCGCGTCGCCCCGCGCTGCATGGCGCGGCGGCAGTGCTCGAGCAGCGTGCCCGCCTCGTCGCCCGGCCCGAACTGATCGTAGCGCTCCTCCTCGCCGTCCTTCAGGGCCGGACCGTGCAGGAACGGCACGCTCTCGCCGAGAACGGCCACGTCGCCGGTGGTGGTGACGTAACGCTCCGTGGCGTACACGAGCCAGAGCAGGTCGTCCGAGATGCGCGTGCGCACCCCGCGGCCGCTCGGCGGGTGCCACCAGTGCAGCACGTCGCCCTCCTCGAACTGGTGCGCCGCCGCGCGCAACAGCTGCTCCCGCGCCAGCTCCGGAGCGGCGTGAAGGAGCGCCACCACGTCCTGCAGCTGGTCGCGGAAGCCGTAGGCGCCGCCGGGCTGGTAGAACGCCGTGCGCCCGAAGTAGCGGCACGAGATCGTCTGGTAGAGGAGCCAGCGGTTCGTCAGCAGGTCTAGGGCGGGGTCCGGCGTCGTGACGCCGACGCGGTCGAGCCGCTCGTCCCACCAGGCGCTCGCTGCCGCCCGCACGGCGTCGTACTCGCCGATGTTGCGGTAGCGCTGCGCCAGCTCGAGGGCGGCGTCTCGCCCCTCGCCCTGCCCGAGCGCGAACAGGACGGACTCGGCGCCGCCCGCCGGCAGGTCGAGGTGAAGCTGCAGGGCCGCGCACGGGTCGCCGCCGGGCGCGGTGGCGCCGCTCAGGCCGATGCGCCTGAGGGCGTCCGGCGCGGCCGGGTCGCCCAGGCGGCCGAGGAACTCGCGCCGGTCGGTGGTCACGCCGTGCGGCGACTTGTTGCTGGCCAGGAACGCGACGCGCCCACCGAACTCCGCCGCGTAGGGGTTGCGGGCCAGCAGCACGCACCGCTCCGGGTCGTAACCGGGCTGCACGTACTGGCCGGTGGTGGCGCGGTCCACCCCCAGCACCCAGGGCGCGTAGTAGGTGACCGTCACGCGCCGCGGCCGGTCGAGCAGGTTGCGCACCTCGAGGTGGACGAGCTTGACCGGGTCGGCCTGGGCCACCGACACGGTGAGGGTCTGAGCCAGCCCGTGGCTGTCGTGGCTCCAGACCGTGCTCCCGGCCCCATGCCGCACGGTGAACGTCGCGGCGGCCCCCGCCGGGTGCGGCGTGGCGGACCACACCTCGGTGGTCTCCTCGTCGCGGAGGTAGACGACCTCGGAGGGCGGGTCCGACACCGGGTCGTTGCTCCAGGGCGTCAGGCGGTTCTCGCCGCTGTTCACGGCCCAGGTGGCACCCATGCCCGCCTCCGTGGTCAGGCAGCCGAGTTCCGGGTTGGCTATCACGTTCGACCACGGCGCGGGCGGCAGGTCGCCCCGCCGCGCCGCGATGACGTACTCCCTGCCGTCCTTCGTGAAGCCGCCCCAGCCGTTGTCGAACACGAGATCGGCGCGCGGCGGCCTCGCCTCCCGCGCCGGCTCGGCGTCGCGCGTGGCGGTGAGGACGGGTAGGCCCGGGTCGATGGGCGCGCGCAGGGGGCCGAGTTGCGCCTCCAGCGTCCCCCTTGCCCCTTCCAGTAGGACGCGGGCGCTCGTCTCGAGCAGGGTGAGGTCGACGGGCGCGAGCTGGTCCTGGCGCAGCAGGAAGATCCCGCCCCGCGCGTTCAACCACTCGTCGCCGCCGGTCCGGCTGAGGTGCCCCCGGAGGCGGGCGTGCAGGCCCTGGTCGTAAGTCGTGTCCTTGGCGTTGAGGACCACCAGGTCGACCTTCACGCCACGTCTGCGCCAGAACGCGTGGGCGCGCAGCAGCTCGACCACGAGGGGGAGCTGTTCCGGGTCGCCGATGCGGACGACGAGTATGGGGAGATCGCCGCTGATCCCCTGCCCCCACAGCGACGACTGGCCGAGCGTGTTGGCAGCGAGCGTCGCGGCGGGGGCGCGCAAGGCGGGGTCCGGGTAGAGCACGGCGGAGTAGAGCCGCTGGTAGGTCTCCACCTTGCCAGGATCCAGGTCGTGCTGCCGCAGCTCCAGGCGGCTACGCATGCGGGCGAGCCCGAACTCGCGCGCCACCATGCCGGGCCGCATCACCCGGTCGAGGAGCGCCTCGAGCTCCACGCGGCTGTCGGCCGTGGCCGTCACGAAGGTGAACTCGAGCTGCGAGTGGGCAGCCAACTCGAACGGCTGCGCCAGCGCCATCACGGGGTCGAGGGTGGCGCCGACGCCCCCTCCGAGCGCACCCGTCAGCATGGCGGCGTTGCGGATGTCGTTGCCGCGCCCCAGGAAGGCGGCGCGGTCCGACTCGTACTGAAGCGCGCGCCTCACGCCGGCCGGCAGGACCACCGCGTGGGCCCCGAAGAGCGGCCGTTCGTCCGCCGCCCGCGGGCGGCGGCGGAAGAAGAGGGCGCCACGCGCGGCGTCGTAGCGGCTCTCCACGAACAGCTTGCTGAAGGCGGGGTGGCGGGCGTCGCCTGCGGCGGAACCGAGAACGACCTCCGCGTACGAGGTGACGCGCAGCTTGCGGGGACGGCCGAGGCGGTTGACGACCGCCAGGCGCCGCAGCTCCACGTCGTCCTGGCCGACGGTGACCTCCAGGCGGGTGAGCACGCCGTCGACCTCGCGTTGGTACTCGACGGCGAACGGGTGGAACGTGACGCGCTCCGACTGCGCCGGCCGCCCCAGCGGCTGCCGGGTCGCCGACCACACCGCGCCGCCCTCCAGGTCGGTGAGGAAGAGCCAGGTACCGTCGCCGTCCGTCGTGCCGTCGCGGCGCCAGCGCGTCAGCGCGACGTCGCCCGCCGTCGACCAACCGCCGCCCGCGGCGCTGGCCAGCACGGTGTACCTGCCGTTGGAGAGGAGGTGGCAGAGCGGCGTGGCGGTGTCCACCTCCACGGGCCACGGGCGGTCGAGCGCGCCCACGTCGACGGGCCCGACGGGGGTCTCCTCGATGCGCACCTCGTCCACCACCGGCACCTCCGCCGGTATTCGCTCCTGCAGCAGGAGCTCGACGGTGGCCACGCGCGGGTCGGCGTGGAAGCGCTCCACCATCACGTCGCCCGCGAGCTCGTTGGTGAGGGCGACCATCGCCATGCCCTGGTGGTGCGCCATGTGCGACCGCACCAACGCGAAGGTGCCGCCGAGCGGCTTGCGTGACGGCGTGAAGTCGAGCGCCTCGTAGAGCCCGTGCGGGCCGAGGGCCCCAAGGTCGGCGAGGCGCGCCAGGTTCTCCAGCGCCTGCTGCGGCCGGTACGGGGTGGCGAGCACGGTGGCGTAGGGCGCGACCACGAGGTCGCCCTCGTAGCTGCGGTCGAGGGCCAGCTCGGGCACCCCGAACGCGCGGTACTGGTAGTTGCCCGCCGCGTCGACGCGCGCGTAGCCCGACTCGCTCACGCCCCACGGCACCCCGTGGCGCCGACCGTAGTCGATCTGCACGTCGACGGCCGCGTAACAGCTCTGCTCGATGAGCGTCGCACCGTAGCGCCTCGTGAGGAGCGGGGGCATGAGGTACTCGAACATCGTCCCGCTCCAAGACAGGAGCGTCGCCCGGCCGTCCACGTCGCCGAGCGGCCGACCGAGGTGGAGCCAGTGGCTCACCGGCAGGTCGTGCTTGGCGACCCCGACGAGGCTCGCCAGCCGCGACTCCGACGCGAGCAGGTCGTAGTAGTTGCCGTCCAGCTGTTCCGCGTCGACGTTGTAGCCGATGTGCAGGAGCTGCCGCTCGCGGTCGAAGAGGAAGGCGAAGTCGGTGCCGCGGATCTCCTCCTCGAACCCGGCCGCCAGGCCCTCGAACGACTCGACCAGACCGGCCGCCGCCTGGCGGCTGGAGGCGAGCCGGCGCGTCAGCGCCTCGCACCACTCGCGGCGCTCGGGCGCTCGCGGGCCTTCCGCCGCCGCGAGCTCGCGCAGGCGCGCCTCGGCAGCGGTCGACCACTCGCCCAGGCCCCGCAGGCTGGGCGCGGCGCTCAGGGCCGCACGCACCGCCCGGAACGCGGCCGCTGCCGGGGAGCCGCTCGGCAGCTCGCCCGCCCAGGTGGCCTCGCCCAACGCCGCCACCCACGGGGTGAGGGCCGCCAGCTCCCGCAGCGACACGAGGATGCCGTGGTGCACGCGCTCGGCCCAGAGGCGCGTGGCGGTGAGGCCCTCGCCCGTGAACGCGCCCTCGTCCATGGCGGCCCTCAGGTCCCGCTCCAGCGCCGGCCACCCCTCGTCACTCAGGTAGGCGCCGAGCTCCCCGAGGGGGGTCTCCCCGGCCACGCCGAGCTCCACGCGCCGCCGCAGCGCCGCCACGCTCTCCGCCAGCGGGCCGCCGCCGGCCTGCGCCTCCGTCACCACCTCCTGAAGCACGGCCAGAGCGTCCACCAGGCCGCGGTAGCACGCCGCCGGCTCGATCGGTTCGTCCAGCAGACGCAGGCACCCCTGCCTGAGCGCCATGAAGGCCGCCACGAGGTTGCCGGAGTCGACGCTCGAGACGTAGCGCGGCGCGAGAGGCTCGAGGCTGCGCGTGTCGTACCAGTTGAGCAGGTGCCCGCGGTAGCGCTCGAGCCCGGCCAGGTTGTCGAGCGAGCTCCTCAGCCTGAGCGACAGCTCGACGGTGCCCAGGTAGCCGAGATCGTGCGCCGCCAGGGTCGAGAGGAGCATGAGCCCGACGTTGGTCGGCGAGGTGCGGTGCGCCGTGACCGGGTCGGGGCCGACCTGCACGTTGTCGGGTGGGAGCCAGTTGTCGTCGGGTCCGACGAAGCGCTCGAAGAAGAGCCATGTGCGCCGCGCCAGGCCGTGAAGCCGGGCGACCTCGGCCGCGGTCGGAGTCCGGGGCGTCACGGTGGAGGCGAGCGACAGCAGGTAGGCCGTCAGGGGGGTGAGGAGCCAGAGGACCAGGATCGCCCCTGCCTCCGGCAGGGCGCTCGGCCTCACCCTCGCCACGAGGAGCGCCGCCAGGGCGATGGGAACCA
The DNA here is from genome assembly GCA_019454765.1 of Trueperaceae bacterium. Taxonomy (NCBI): domain Bacteria; kingdom Thermotogati; phylum Deinococcota; class Deinococci; order Trueperales; family Trueperaceae; species Trueperaceae bacterium. The sequence goes on from JACFNR010000003.1 coordinate 6,936, forward strand.
GCGCGCCCGCCATGCGCCTGGCGTTGCCGCGCAGCGTGGGCGTGTACTCGGTGTTCGTCTCCGCGGCCGTGCGCCACGTGAGCAGGTTGCGGCGGGTGACGAACACGCGGTAGAGCGTCACGCTCACGCTGATCGCGACCATCACCGCCTCGTAGGGCACGAACGAGAGCGTGATGACGAAGCGCCCGAGCGCCTGGCTGAGCGGTTGCCACGCCGCCAGGCGCCGCCTGCCGGGCACCGCCTCGTTCTTGATGAGACCCCCCACGTACTCGATGACGGCGCCGGCGAGGAGCGGCGCGGCGAGGGTGGAGAGCGCGATGAAGGTCCAGACGAGCGGCGCGCCCGGCAGCACGACCCACCCCGCCACGAACAGGAGGTAGAGCGTCGGCGCGACCAGGCTGCGCCGCAGGTTGTCGGCGATCTTCCACGCCCCCGCCACGCCCAGTCGCTCGCCTCTGCCGCCGCCCCGCGCCCCCACGAGGGTCGCGAGCAGCCACGGCAGGAGCTGCCAGTCGCCCCGCACCCAGCGCTGGGCGCGCTTGACCTGCGCGAGGTAGGTGGGCGGGTACTCCTCGTACAGCACCACGTCCGACACGAGCGCCACGCCGCCGTAGATCCCCTCGAGCAGGTCGTGGCTCAGGAGGCTGTTCTCGGGGACGCGGCCCTCCATCGCGCGCGCGAAGTCGTCGACGCGGTAGAGACCCTTGCCCACGAAGATGGCCGCGCCGAACAGGTCCTGATAGACGTCCGAGACGGCCAGCGTGTACAGGTCGAGGCCGTTCTCGCCGACGAACAGGCGGCTGAAGCGCGAGGCGTTGGCGCTCTCCGGCAGGACGTCGGTCCGCGGCTGCAGCAGGCTGTAACCGGCGCTGACGCGGTCGTCCGGCCCGAACTCGGCGCGGTTGAGGGGGTGCGCCAGCGTGCCGACGAGGCGGTGGGCGCTGCCGGGCGGCAGCCGCGTGTCGGCGTCGAGGGTGAGGACGAACTCGACGTCGGCGAGCCTCCCCATGTCGCCGACGGTGACCTCGTAGGTGGTGTCGGTAGCGCCGCGCAGGAGGCGGTTGAGCTCCATCAGCTTGCCGCGCTTGCGTTCCCACCCCATCCACACCCCCTCGCGCGGGTTCCAGCGGCGACCGCGGTGCAGCAGGTAGAAGGGGCCCGCGGGCGCCGCGCCGTTGCCGGCGTGGATGCGTGGCTCGGCGGAGCCGTGCTTGACGTTCAGGGCCCGCACGCGCTCGCGGGCGTACTCGAGGAGGTCGGCCTCGCCCGGGAGGGTGGCGGCGCCCGCGTCCGGGAAGTCGGTCAGCAGGGCGAAGCGGAGCCTGGGGTCCGGGTTGCCGAGGTAGTGGCGCTCGAGTTGGGAGGTCAGGTCGTCGATGTCGGCGCGGCCGCCGAGGAGCACGGGCATCACCACGGCCGTCTCGTGACCCGCCGGGATGCCGCGACGGAAGTCGAGGCGGGGCAGGAGCCGCGGCTCGAGCATGCGGGTGACGGCGTAGTTGACGACCGCCACGGCCGCGGTCAGCGCGGGGACGACCAACAGGATGAGTGTGAGGGCGACGAGCCAGGCGCCTCCCCCTCGCGCGGCGGCGTACGCGCCGCCCCAGGTCACGAGGAGGGCGGCGAGCGTCACGACGCCGCCGATGTAGACGAGCGTGGGGTGCGACGTGACCCAGGCCCTCGTCCGTTCGGGCCGGGAGCGGCGGTAACCGAAACGGCGCTCGAGCGAGGCCACGCCCTCGTCCATCAACCAGTAGCCCACGTGCCGGGTGCGAGGCCTTGCCCCTGCCTCTCGCGCGGCGGCGGCGAGGCGCACCGCCTCGCGCGCGACGGCGAGCTCGTCGGCGCCGCTGCGCCGCGCCAGCCGCTCGACGACCTTGCGGTAGCGGTCGCGCGTCTCGAAGGTCATGCGCTCGTAGTCGCCGCTAGGGTCGGCGCGCAGTTCACGCTCGCACAGGCTGACGCGCTCGACGAGGTCGTCCCAGGCGATGGTCTTGAGGGCCCTCAGGCCGGCCACGCAGTTGGCCACGCGCTGATCGTGATCGGTGCCCACGGGCGCGGGGTCGCCGAGCGGGTCGGTCCGGTGCCGCGTGCCCTGCGGAGCGCCGCCGGGGGCGACCGTCGCGACGGCCGGCGCTTGCTGGTCTGGCCGCCGCTCCGTCACGCTGGTCGCGCTCTCGCTCAGCCACGCGATGAGCGTGAGCCGCAGCAGGCTCGGCAGCGACCACAGCTCGCCCAGCTGCAGTGGCGCCACGCGCTGGTACGCCTCCAGCAGGGTGGCGAGGCGCCGGCCGTCGACCCGGCCGGCGCACTCGCGGGCGAGCTCGACGGCGAGCGCGAGCGCGCGCGGTGCGCCGGCCCACTCCGTCCCCGCCGCGAGCACGGGGAGGCGCCGGTAGTAGTCGGCGGGGAGGTCCTGGATCACCTCCCTGATGGCCTCGCGGATCAGGTAGTAGTTGTCGAGGAACCACTCCGCCGCGTAGCTCTCGGATTCGGTGGCGGCGGACTGCCGCCCGAACAGCTGGTGAGCGCGGCGCAGTTGCCGGGTGTAGCCGTTGAGGCGGGCGAGGGGCGACGGCAGCACCGCGGCTCCGCCGGCGCCGGCGGGCGCGGTCGCGTGGGCCTCGGCCCAGGCGCGAGCCAGGCGCTCCGCCTCGGCGGTGACGTCCGGCGGCGTGATGCCGCGCACCGCGGCCGCGGCGGTCGTCGGGCCACTCACCGGCCCCACGCCTCGTCGGTGACGTCGGCGGCCGGCGCCGTGCGCTCGGTCCACGGCACGTCGTGAACGACGAGGAGGGGGGTGCGTCCGTAACCGATGAGGTTCGTGGCCACCTCGCCGTACGGCCAGGTCTGGTCGCCGCCGTACCCGTGGGCGCTGAGGATGACCAGGTCCGCGCCGGACTCGTCCACCATGGCGTGGAGCGCCGAGACCGTGCTCTTGCCGCGCTTCAGGCGCGTCTCCGTGCTCACCCCGATGCGCGCCTCGACGTCCGCCAGGTAGTCGCCCGCGGCGCTCTCGTTGACGGCCATGAGGTGCTCGACCAGGGCGGTCTCCTCGGGGGTGGGCGGCACGAGGCGCGGCAGCGCGGGCTCCTCGATGACGTGCGCGAGCACGACCTTGGAGGCCACGGCCGTGGCGAGGAAGCGCACGACCGGCAGCACGCACTCGGCCCGCCGCGAGCCGTCCAGTCCGACGAGCACGGTG
>JACFNR010000003.1:10240-22159 GCA_019454765.1 Trueperaceae bacterium
GGTCCGTCGCGGCGGCCGTGATCGGGGGCGCGCTCGCCCCTGACGAGCAGGGTGGTCACGTACGAGCGCCACAGGACCTGCCCCCCGAGGGCGCCGACGTGCGCCCGCCCGAACTCGCCCGTCGGAAGCACCATGAGGTCCACCCCCTGGTGGACCTGGTGGATGATGTGCTCCGTGACCTGCCCCTCGGCGCAGGTCGTCTCGACCGTCAGCCCGGCGGCGCGAAGCTCGTCGGCCACGCGCGCCAGCCCCTCCTCGGCCGCCACGCGCCTGGCGTGCCACTCGAGGGTGTCGATCGGGCCGGCGTCCGGGCCGCGCTCGGGCGGCTCCAGCACGCGCATGACGTGCACGTCGGCTCCGGCGAGCAGCGCCATGGCGCGCGCGTGCCTGACTGCCTCGGCATCGAGGCCGGTGCCGGTCAACGGAAGCAAGAGGTGGCGGAACATGAACCCTCCCCATGGATCGCGGGGCGCGCCCGAGGAGGACGGCGGTCGTCGTCGGCTGAAGGGCGGTCGGACGACGCGGACGCATGGGAACGAGCGAGCCGCGCTGATGCGAGTCTAGTCCGGGTTCCCGGCCAGACCCGCGCAGCGCTCACGGCGCGCCCTAGCTGCTAGGCGCCGCCGCTCCAGTCGAGGATCACTTTGCCCGAGCGACCGCTCCGCATGACGTCGAACGCCGCCTGGAAGTCGTCGGCCGCGAAGTGGTGCGTGATGACGGGCGTGACGTCCAGCCCGGCGCTGAGCAGGTTGCGCATCTTGTACCAGGTCTCGAACATCTGCCGCCCGTAGATCCCCTGGAGGGTGAGGCCCTTGAAGATGACCTGGTTCCAGTCGACGGCGAAGCCGGCGGCGGGGATGCCGAGGAGCGCGACCTTGCCACCGTGGATGATGGTCTCGAGGATCTGCGCGTAGGCGGCGGGGGCGCCCGACATCTCGAGGGCCACGTCGAACCCCTCCACCATGCCGAGGTCGGCCATGACGCGGCCCAGGTCGGCGTCCGGGGCGGACACGTCGACCCCCACCGTGGCGCCCATCCGTTCGGCGAGCGCGAGCCGGCTCGGGTTCACGTCGGTGATCACGATGTTCCTCGCCCCAACGAAGCGCGCGACCGCGGCAGCCATGAGCCCGATCGGGCCGGCACCGGTGATGAGCACGTCCTCCCCCACCAGGTCGAACATCAGCGCCGTGTGGACGGCGTTTCCGAGGGGGTCGAGGATGGCGCCCACGTCGTCTTGTATCGAGTCGGGGAGCTTGAAGGCGTTGAAGGCCGGCAGTACCAGGTAGTCGGCGAACGCGCCCTGACGCTGCACGCCGATGCCGATCGTGTTGCGGCACAGGTGGCGGCGCCCGGCGCGGCAGTTGCGGCAGTGACCGCAGGTGATGTGTCCCTCGCCGCTGACGCGGTCACCCACGGCGTAGCCGTCGACCTCCGAGCCCACCTCGGCCACCACCCCCACCCACTCGTGCCCCGTGATGAGGGGCACGGGCACGGTGCGCCGCGACCACTCGTCCCAGTTGTAGATGTGCACGTCGGTGCCGCACAGGCTGGTCTTGCTGATGCGCACGAGGAGGTCGTTGGGTCCCGGCGTGGGGACGGGGGCCTCGACGCGCCAGATGCCCTCGCGCGCCTCCAACTTGGAGAGCGCCCGCACGCTAGATGACCCCCAGCTCGCGGCCCGCCTGGGCGAAGGCCGCCACGGCGCCCCCCAGCTGCTCGCGGGTGTGGGCGGCCGACATCTGGGTCCGGATGCGCGCCTGCCCGCGCGGCACCACCGGGAAGGAGAAACCGACCACGTAGACGCCAAGCTCGAGCAGCCGCGCGGCCATGCGGCCGGCGAGGGCGGCGTCACCGATCATCACGGGGATGATGGGGTGCCCCTCACCGGCCAGGGTGAAGCCGGCGGCCGTCATGGCGGCGCGGAAGTAAGCGCTGTTGTCGCGCAGGCGCTCCCTGAGTTCGCGGCTCCCCTCGAGCAGCGTGAGGACCTCGAGCGACGCCGCCACCACGCTCGGGGCCAGCGAGTTCGAGAACAGGTAGGGGCGGCTCCGTTGCCTTAGCCACTCCACGATCTCCTTGCGACCGCTCGTGTAGCCGCCGGAGGCGCCCCCCAACGCCTTGCCGAGGGTGCCGGTCAGGATGTCGACGCGCCCCATGACACCCTTCGCCTCGTGCGAGCCGCGGCCGTGCTCGCCCGTGAAGCCGGTGGCGTGGCTGTCGTCGACCATCACGAGGGCGCCGAACTCGTCCGCCAGGTCGCAGATGGCGCCCAGGTCGGCGATGACGCCGTCCATCGAGAAGACGCCGTCCGTGACGATCAGCTTGTGGCGCGCGCCGGCGGCGTCCGCCGCCTCCAGCTGGCGCCTGAGGTCCGCCATGTCGTTGTTGGCGTAGCGGTAGCGCCGCGCCTTGGAGAGGCGCACGCCGTCGATGATGCTGGCGTGGTTGAGGGCATCGGAGACGATGGCGTCCTCCTCTCCCATGATCGCCTCGAACAGCCCGCCGTTGGCGTCGAAGCACGACGAGTAGAGGATCGTGTCGTCGGTGCCGAGGAAGGCGCTGAGGCGCGCCTCGAGCTCCTTGTGGATGTCCTGCGTGCCGCAGATGAAGCGCACGGACGCCACCCCGAAGCCGCGCTCCGCCAGGCCGCGCTGCGCCGCTTCGATCACGGCGGGGTGGTTGGCCAGGCCCAGGTAGTTGTTGGCGCAGAGGTTGAGGACCTCGCGCGTGGCGCCGTCCTCGCGCACCTCGACGAGGGCCTGCTGCTGCGAGGCGATGACGCGCTCGTCCTTGTAGAGGCCCTCGGCGCGCAGCCCCGCCAACTGCTCCGTCAGTCCCGCCAGGAAGGCGGCGCGGTCACTCGCCATACGGCACCCACACGTTCTTGACGCGCGTGGCGCGCCGCAGGAGTTCGCGCCCGCCGGCCTGGGCGTCGTCGTGCCAGTCGCGCTTCTTGCCGTGGTTGACCCAGGTGGCCTTCAGGTTCCCCACGCTCTCCCGCTCGACCATCGCCGCGCCGTCCGCCGACCCGAAGTACCACATGGCCTCCACGGCGTCGTGCTGCGCCAAGACCTTGGCGAGCTCGTCGCGCACGCCCGTCACGATGTTGATGGCGCCTCCCGGCACGTCGGACGTGTCGAACACCTGGTAGAGGTCGGTGGCGAGGAGCGGCCAGCGGGCGCTCGGCACCGCCACCACGCGGTTCCCCATGGCGAGGGCCGGGGCGACGAGCGACACGAAGGCGAGTAGCGGCGCCTCGTCTGGACAGACGACCGCCAGCACGTCGTAAGGCTCGTTCATGGCGAGCGTGACGTTGCGCATGGGGGTCGGATGCACGCGGCCGTCGTACTTGTCGGCGTACGCGGCGGCCGCGAAGAGGCGCTCGACGCTCCTGGCGACCTCGCGCGCCGCGGCTCGCCGCGAGGCGCCCGTGAGGCTCGTCAGGCGCTCCTCGAACTCGGGTGCCCGCACGCCGAGGTTCTCCGCCACGTAGTAGAGGACCTGCGCCCGCAGGTGCGCCGTTGCCTTGCCCCAGGCGCTCCCCTTCAGGGCGGCCTCGACCGCGTCGCGCACGTCCTTGCGGTTGCCGAGGGGGGCGTCCCCCACCCGCACGCCGGCGGCGCTGAGCACCGGGTAGACGTAGTTGCCGTCGGGGCGCTTCTGCTTGCCGCCCACGTAGAGCTTGGGGGTGCGGTCGATGCCGGCCGGGGAAGCGCCGTCCTGCAGGCCCGCCGTCACGTCGGCGGCGGGCGCGGGCGGCGCCACCTCGGCCGGGGCGTAAGGCTCGAGCGCGGCCTCGTACGTCGGGCGCAGGTACTCGAACATCCCCTCGCGCCCACCCTCGCGGCCGAAGCCGCTCTCGCGGTAACCGCCGAAGCCCGCGGCCGCGTCGAACTGGTTCGTGCAGTTGACCCAGACCACGCCGGCCTTGAGCTTGGGCGCCACGTCGAGGGCGAGGTTGACGTTCTCGGTCCACACGCTGGCCGCCAGGCCGTAGCGGGTGTCGTTGGCCAGTTCCACCGCCTCGGCCGGCGTCCTGAACGTCATGCTCACGATGACCGGCCCGAAGATCTCCTCCTGCGCGATGACCGCGGCGGGCGACACGTCTGTGAAGAGGGTGGGCGGGTAGTACCAGCCCTCCTCCGGCGCCGCCCAGCTCGGCTGGTAGCAGCGCGCCCCCTCCTCCCTGCCGATCCCGACCAGGCGCTCGATCTTCGAGAGCTGCACGGGCGCGATGATGGCGCCGATGTCGATGCCCTTGTCGAGGGGCGGGCCCTCGCGCAGCGTCTCCATGCGCGCGATCAGCTTGGCCTCGAGCCGGGGCGCGATGCTCTCCTGCACGAGGAGGCGGCTGCCGGCGCAGCAGACCTGCCCCTGGTTGAACCAGATGGCGTCCACCACGCCCTCGACCGCGCTGTCGATGTCGGCGTCCTCGAAGACGATGAAGGGCGACTTGCCGCCCAGCTCGAGCGACAGCTTCACGCCCCGCCCGGCGGTGGCCCGCCGGATGAGGCGACCGACCTCGGTGGAGCCGGTGAACGCCACCTTGTCTATCCCATCGGCGGCCACCAGGGCGGCGCCGGTGGCGCCGTCGCCCGTCACCACGTTGAAGACGCCGGCGGGCAGGCCCACCTCCGTGGCGAGCTCCGCGAAGAGGAGCGCGGTGAGGGGCGTGAACTCCGCCGGCTTGAGGACCACGGTGTTGCCCGCCGCCAGCGCCGGCGCCACCTTCCACGCCAGCATCAGTAGCGGGAAGTTCCACGGGATAATCTGCGCGCACACGCCAACGGGCCCGTAGCCGGGGAACTCTGCGTCCATCAGCTGGGCCCAGCCGGCGTGGTGGTAGAAGTGGCGCGCCACGAGCGGCACGTCGAGGTCGCGCGTCTCCCGGATGGGCTTGCCGTTGTCGAGCGTCTCGAGCACGGCGAGCAGGCGCGCGTGCTTCTGCACGTGCCGCGCCAGCGCGTAGAGGTAGCGGGCGCGGCCGTGCCCCCCGAGCGCCTGCCAGGCGGGCTGCGCGACGCGGGCAGCCTTGACGGCCTTGGCGACGTCGCGCTCGTCGCCCTGCGCCACCTGCGCCAACTCGCTCGCGTCGCCCGGGTTGTGGGTGGGGAACGTGGTCCCGGCGGCGGGCTTGACGTAGCGGCCGCCGATGTGATGCCCGAAGCGCCTGCCGTGGCGGTCCAGCCAGGCGCGCGCCACGTCGCCCGCCTCGGGGGCGGGGCCGTACTCCATCGTCTCGAAGATCTCCCTGACTGTCATGCCGACGGGCTCCTCCCGGGGCCGGCCGCGCCACCTCGCCGGCGCGCCTTACCGACTTGAACATGTGTGGCCGCAACGCGCAGGGCGCCGCGCCCACCGCGCGGCGGCGGCGCCACCTCTCGCCCCCTCATCCGAGCGGGTGCCGGTACGTGGCGGAGTAACGCCCCGTCACGTGGTGCTCGAGCTGGCGCTCGATGTCGGCCAGCAAGGAGCTGGCGCCCATGCGGAACAGGTCGGGCTCGAGCCAGCGGCGCCCGAGCTCCTCCTTCACGAGGATGAGCCAGGCCATGGCGTCCTTGGCGGTGCGCAGCCCACCGGCCGGCTTGAACCCGACGGCGTAACCGGTGCGTTCGTAGTACTCGCGGATGGCGCGCGTCATGACGAGGCTAACGGGCAGGGTGGCGTTCTCGACCTCCTTGCCCGTCGAGGTCTTGACGAAGTCGGCGCCAGCCATCATGGCCACGAGGCTGGCGCGGTGCACGTTGCGCAGCGTGCCCAGCTCGCCCGTCGCGAGGATCGCCTTCATGTGAGCTTGCCCGCACGCCTCCCGGAAGCGCCTGAGCTCGTCGTAGAGCGCCTCCCAGTCGTGCATGAGCGCGTGGCGGCGCGAGATGACGATGTCGATCTCCGTGGCGCCCGCCGCCACCGAGCGGCGCACCTCCTCGATGCGCGTCTCGAGGGGCGAGAGACCGGCCGGGAAGCCGGTCGACACGGCGGCGACTGGCACGCCGCTGCCGCGCAGCGCCGCGACCGCGGTGGGGACCATGTCGTGGTAGACGCAGACCGCACCGGTCGTGATGCGAACGTCGCCCATGCCGAGCGCCTCCAGCAGGTCCTGGCGCACCGGCCGCACTGCCTTGGCGCAGAGCCGCCGCACCCGGCCGGGGGTGTCGTCGCCCGAGAGGGTGGTCAGGTCGATGAGCGTGACGGCCTTGAGCAGCCACGCCGCCTGCCACTCCTTCTTGACGCTGCGCCTCGTGGCGAGGGTGGCGGCGCGGCGCTCCACGGCGCTGCGGTTGACCTGCACTCCCTCGACCCAGTCGAGCGTGAGCGCGGTGCCCTCGTTGCGGGGCAGCGGCTCGAACCCCGCCCGCGCCGCGGCGGAGGGCGCCGCTGGTGGCGGCGTTTCGTGCGGTGAGATGGTCATGCCCCACTCTCCTCGGGCCGCCTGGCGCGGCCGGGCGTCGGGAACGCCTCAGGGCGTCGAGCATACCGCGCGCGTGGCGCGCGGTCCCGGGTCGGCGCCACCCCGGGCCTCGCGGCCCTTGCCGCTATGATGGGGTCCACCGGCCCGCCCGGCGCGCCCGCTCACGGCGCGCCCGCTCACGGCGCGCCGGCCCCGGGCACGGCCGACGCCACGCGTCACGCTGGTGCGCCCCTGGAGGTCGACCATGCAACTCTCCCGCTTCCCCCGCCGCCGCTACACGGCGGGCCCCACGCCGCTCGAACCCCTGCCGCGCCTCAGCGCGCACCTCGGCGGTCCACGGCTCTGGATCAAGCGCGACGACCTGCTCGGCCTGGCGGCGGGCGGCAACAAGACGCGCAAGCTCGAGTTCCTCGTGGCCGACGCCCTGGAGCAGGGCGCCGACACGCTGGTGACCACGGGGGCGGTGCAGTCGAACCACTGCCGCCTGACGCTCGCCGCGGCCGTGAGGGAGGGGCTGTCGTGCCGGCTCGTGCTGGAGGAGCGGGTGCCCGCCAGCTACGACGAGAACGCGACCGGCAACAACTTCCTGTTCCGCCTGCTCGGGGCCGAGGCCATCACGGTCGTGCCTGCGGGCACGGACCTGGGGGCGGCCATGCAGGCGGTGGCCGCCGAGGTGGCGGCGGTCGGCCGCAAGGCGTACGTGATACCTGGCGGCGGGTCCAACGCCCGAGGCGCCCTCGGCTACGTCGCTTGCGCCCAAGAGCTCATGCAGCAGGCGTTCGACGCCGGCCTGGCGTTCTCGCACCTCGTCACGGCCAGCGGCAGCGGCGGCACCCACGCCGGGATCGTGGCGGGCCTCACCGGCACCAGCGCCGGCGTCAGCGTGACGGGGATCAGCGTGCGGGCGCCCAAGGCGCCGCAGGAGGAGAAGATCCTCGGCCTGGCGCGCGCCGCCGCCGAGCTCGCCGGCTCCCAGCGCGCGCCCACGGCCGCCGACGTCGTCGTGCTCGACGACTACGTGGGGGGCGGCTACTCCATCCCGACGGACGAGATGGTCGAGGCGGTGCAGCTCTTCGCGCGCCAAGACGGCGTCCTGCTCGACCCCGTCTACACCGGCAAGGCCGCCGCCGGGCTCGTCGACCTCGTGCGTCGCGGCGCCTTCGAGCGCGACGAGGACGTGGTGTTCCTCCACACCGGTGGCAGCCCGGCCCTCTACGCCTACCAGGACGTCCTCCTCGGCCGATGACGCGGCAGGGCGCCGCGCGGCGGCCCGTGCTTGGCATCCTGGGTGGCCTCGGACCGGCCGCCTCCGTGGACTTCTACGCCAAGCTGGTGGCGGCCACGCCGGCCGCCGGCGACCAGGACCACCTGCACCTGGTGCTCCTCTCCGACCCGCGCGTGCCCGACCGCAACGCCGGCGTGGCAGGCACGGGGCCGAGTCCGGGGCCTGGGCTGGCGGACATGGCCAGGCGCCTGGAGCTGGCGGGCGCGGAGGTCCTGTTCATGGTCTGCAACACGGCGCACGCCTTCGCTGACGAGGTCCGACGGGCCGTGGCGGCGCCCCTCGTCAGCATCGTCGACGAGGCGGTCGCCGCCACGCTGACCGCCGCGCCCGGAGCGGCGGCCGTGGGAGTGCTGGCGGCCGCCGGCGCGCAGGACGCCCGCCTCTACCCCAGCGCCTTCGCCGCGCGCGGCGTGACCGTCCTGGAACCGACCGGAGCCGACCGAGCCGCGTTCATGGCGCTCCTCTACCGCGTCAAGGGCGGCGACACGGGCCCGGACGTCAGGGCGGGCATGCTGGCGCTGGCGCGGACGCTGGTGGACGCGGGCGCGGAGGCGCTCGTGGCGGGCTGCACGGAGGTCCCGCTCGTGCTGGCGCGGGGCGACCTGGCGGCCGCGGGGCTGGAGGTGCCGCTGGTGGCGTCGACGGACGCGCTCGTGGCGGCCGCCGTCGCTATCGGCACGGGCATCAGGCCCGTGCCCCCGCCCCTCCGCCCGGGCGCCTAGTCACCGGGCCCGCGTGCTACTCTGGCCCACGCGCAGGCGTGGGTGCCGCGGGGGGCGGACGAGCGCGATCCCCCGTGGGGGCCGCCGGAACCGGTGGCCCGGCGGAGCCGCACCACGCCTGGACCGTCACCGTCGGAGGACACCACGTGAAAAGGCTAATCTCCACCCTAGTTGCACTCGTGTTGGGCGCCACGCTCTTCGTGGGCACGGCGCAGGCGCAGGGCGACGTCCCGTCCAAGCTCGTCATCGGCATGGTTCCGAGCCGCGAGGCCGGCGCCATCGTCGATAGCCTCGACCCGATCGCGGCGATGCTCTCCGAGCGCCTCCTCATCCCGGTCGAGACGTTCGTTGCCACCAACTTCGTCGGCCTCGTCGAGGCGGTCGGCACCGGTCGCGTCGACGTGGGGCTCTTCGGTCCCGCCGGCGTCGTGCAGGCCATCGACAACTACGGCGCGCAGGTGATCCTCGCCTCGGTGCGCCAGGGCGCAACCTCCTACCGCGCTCAGTTCAACGTGCGCTGCGACAGCGGCATCACGGAGTTCAGCCAGCTCAGGGGCAAGACGATCGCCTTCGTCGACCCCGGCTCCGCCTCCGGTTACCAGTTCCCGTACGTGACCCTGAAGAACACCTACGGCATCAACCCCGACACCGACATGACGGCCATCTTCGCGGGCTCGCACGACGCCGCGGCCCTCGCCGTCTACAACGGCGACGTGGACGTGTCGGTCACCTTCGGCGGCTCGCCCGGCTCCGACGGCCGCGAGACCATCGAGGCGGAACACCCCGACGTCAAGGACGTGGTGTGCATCCTCGGCTACTCCGACTACATCCCCAACGACGGCGCCGTGGCGCGCAAGGGCCTCGACCCCGAGCTCATCACGCAGATCCAGGACGCCATGATCGACATCGCCAACACGCCGGAGGGCAAGGAACTCACGAAGACGCTCTTCAACGTCACCGAGTTCGCCCGCGTCGACCCCTCCGCGTACGACATCGTGCGCGAGGTCTCCGCGACCTTCAAGCGCTGACCTGGTGCGGCGCCCGGGAACGCCGGGCACCGCACCGGACACCACGGCGGGCGGTGGGGGCTATCCCTCACCGCCCGCTTACGTGTAGCGTTGTCGTCGTCGTGAGTCGCATCAGCTTCGAAAACGTGGAGGTCGTCTACAAGACCGGCCTCAAGGCTCTCAAGGGCGTGACGCTAGAGATCCCAGAGGGCCAGTTCGTGGTCGTGGTCGGCCTGTCGGGTGCCGGGAAGTCGACCCTGATCCGCACCGTCAACAGCCTAGTCGTCCCCTCCAGCGGGCGCGTGGTGGTCGGTGACGTCGACGTGACGCGGGCGCGCGGCGCCGCCCTGCGCGCCGCCAGGTCCGACATCGGCATGATCTTCCAGACCTTCAACCTCGTCAAGCGTTCGAGCGTCATCCGCAACGTGCTGGCGGGCCGCCTCGGCGACCTACCGGCCTGGCGCGGCGTGGCCAGCGCCTTCCCGCGCGCCGACCGCGCCTACGCGCACGACTGCCTGGAGCGCGTGGGGATCCCGGAGAAGGCTTACGTCCGCGCCGACGCCCTGTCGGGCGGGCAGCAGCAGCGCGTCGGTATCGCCCGCGCCCTCGCCCAGCGCCCCTCGGTCATGCTGGCGGACGAGCCCGTCGCGAGCCTCGACCCGCCCACCTCGCACGCCGTCATGCGCGACCTCAAACGGATCGCGCGCGAGGACGGCATCACCACGGTTGTCAACCTTCACTTCATAGACATGGCGCGCGAGTACGCCGACCGCATCGTGGGGATGCGCGACGGACTGGTCGTGTTCGACGGCACGCCGGCCGAGGCGAGCGACGACGCCTTCGAGGAGATCTACGGTCGCCCCATCGACGACAAGGACCTGCGCGGTGCTTGACGCCGGCCTGCCGCGTCCGCCTCGCGCGGGCGCCATCAAGTCGTGGCTCACGCTGGCGGCCGTCGCCGCCCTGATCGGCCTGGCGCTGCGGCAGACCAACTTCAACCTGCCGGCCCTGTTCACGGGCGCCTACGACTTCTTCCGGTTCTTCGGCCGCATGGCGCCGGACCTCACGGCGCTGCCCCAGATCTGGGGACCGCTGCTGCAGACCATCCAGATCGCCTACGTCGCCACGGTGATCGGCAGCCTGATCGCCGTCCCCCTGATCTTCCTCGCCTCGGCGAACACCGCCGTCAACCCGGTCACCATGTGGGTGGCGCGGACGCTGTTGACGGTGCTCAGGAGCATCCCCGACCTGTTGTGGGCCGCCATCTTCGTGGCGGTCCTCGGCCTGGGCGCCCTCCCCGGCGTCGTGGCGCTGACCTTCTTCTCCGTCGGCGTCCTCGCCAAGCTCGGCTCCGAGACGGTGGAGGCCGTCGACCCCGGACCTCTCGAGGCGCTGCGCGCCGTGGGCGCCGGGCGCAACCGCACGATCGTCTTCGCCGTCATCCCGCAGATCGCGGCCACGATGGTCTCCTACATCCTCTACGTCTTCGAGATAAACGTGCGCGCCAGCGTCGTCATCGGCTTCGTCGGCGCCGGCGGCATCGGTGTGTTGCTGCAGACCTACATGGGCTTCTTCGACTACCCGGGGCTGGGCACGCTGATCGTGGTCGTGTTCGTCGTGGTGCTCGCCATCGACGGCTTCAGCGTCTGGGCGCGCTCGCGCCTCATCTGACATGGCCGGCGTCCGCACCACCCGCCCGCTACCGACCGACCTGCCCGCCGCGCCCGCGCACGTCAGGCGCAACCAGGCCCTGCTCGCCGCCGGGGCGGTCGCCCTGGCCGTGCTGTTCGTGATCACGCTCGTGACCATGGACCTGCCCCCCTGGTCGCGGGTGGAGCTCGGCATCAAGCGCAACGCCATGCCCCTGCTGCGCGGCCTGGTGCGTCCGGACACGCAGGTGTTCGGGCTCGCCTGGAAGTCGATGGTCGAGACGTTCTTCATGGCCATCCTCGGCACCGCCCTGGGCGCGGTGCTCGCCTTCCCGCTCTCCTTCCTCGCGGCCGGCAACCTCCTCGGCGGGACCCGCTGGGCGTTGCCCGGCAAGGGCCTGCTCGTCGCCGTGCGCACGTTCCCCGAGATCGTGCTGGCGGTCATCTTCGTGGCGGCCGCCGGTCCCGGGCCGACCGCCGGGATCATGGCCATGGGCATCCACTCCATCGGCTACTTGGGCAAGGTCTTCTCGGACGTGATCGAGGGGATCGATCGTGGGCCCATGGAGGCGATCACGGCCGCGGGCGGCAACAAGCTCCACGCGTTCCTGTACGCGGTGGTGCCCCAAGTACTGCCGGAGTTCCTCTCCAACGTCCTCTACCGCTTCGAGATCACCCTCCGCGCCGCGGCCGTGCTCGGCATGGTCGGCGCGGGCGGGATCGGCCTGCCGCTCATCCAGCGCCTGCAGTTCCGCCGCTGGGCCGAGGTGTCGATGTTGCTCCTGGTGATCGTCGCGTTCATCATCGTGGTCGACGCCGTCAGCTCGCGGATCAGGCGCCGCCTCGT
>JACFNR010000003.1:22259-30397 GCA_019454765.1 Trueperaceae bacterium
TGAGGCGCCGCCTCGTCTGAGGCGCCGCGCCCACCCGGCGCCGCCGTCCCGACGCGCCGTGACGTAACATGCCGCGATGACCGACTACCCGGAAGCCACGCTCAACCGCTTACTGGACGCCGCGGCCGAGGTGCTCCTCGCCACGGTGGCGTCCGACCGCACCGGCATCGTTGGTTACTTCCGCGAGGTGATGGCCGCCGGCCGCTACCTCTACGACGCCGAACGCAAGTACGCCGACAACGCCCTGGTCATGGCGCTGTTCACGCACACGCGCACGAGCGAGGGGGTCGCCAACGACGAGCCGCTCACGCGCGAGCGGCTCCTAGGACGGCTCGGCGAGGTCGGCGAGCTCGTCAGGGACGACGCCGAGGGGCTGGAGTTCAAGCGCTTCCTCTTCGACCTGGCCGTGCACGTGTCGCGCGCGTCCGGCGCCCCGTTCCGGCCCCGCGTTAGCACCGACGAGGCGGGGTTCCTGAGCCAGCTCAAGGCTCTCCTCAGGATGCCAGACTGACCGCGTGAAGGGTCGTTGGGTCTGGGGCCTGAGCCTCGCCAGTTTCGTCCTCGCCGGCAGCACCGGCGCCTACTACCGCTTCAGCCTCGTGACCAAGCTGCCCGGCGTGCTCGAGTACATCCGCCACGCCCACTCCCACCTGATGTTCTTCTCGTGGATCACGCCGCCCCTGATCCTGCTCGTGGGGGCGCACCTCGCCGGTCGAGGGTTGAGCGTGCGCGGCTTCGGCCTCACCGCCGCCCTGGCGGCGTTCGGTGGCCTGGCCACGTACCTGCCGTTCCTGAAGAGCGGCTACCACTTGATGAGCATCGGGGGCGGGCGGCCGCTGCCCATCTCCATGCTCGTCTCCGGCGCCAACGGCGGCGCCTGGTACCTGTTCGTGGTGCTCTACCTAGTGGCAACCTGGCGGGTGCGGCGCTGGCCCGTGCTGCGCCTCTTCGACGGCGCCGTGGCGCTCATGGTCGTGGCGACCATCGCCATCGGCGGTCTCGCCCTCCTCGGCGCCACGGGGCAGGTGCAGCGTCACGTGATGTTGGCGCTCGTCGACTGGTTCCTCACGGCGTTCGCGGACGGCTGGTTCGGCCTCGCCATCGTGGCACTGGCGGCCTGGCACGGCGTCGCGGCGCGCCTTGCGCGCTACCCGCTCGGGCTGCTCGCCTGGACGCTGGTGTTCGCCATCGCCGCGCGCAGCGCCGCGCGCTTCGCCGTCGCCGGCCTCGGCTGGGAGTGGGCGGGCGGCGTCGACGCCGTCACGAGCACGCTCGCCGCCCTCGTCTGGCTGGTGCTGGTGAACGCCGTCTGGCCCACCGAAACGAAGAACGTCAGGCCCGCCACGCTCGGCGGCGCCACGCTGTGGTTGCGGCAGTTGGCGCTGGCGCTGCTGGCCCTCAAGGGCACCGTCGAGTTCGCCGGGGCCGTCCCCGCCACCCGGGACTGGCTCTTCGCGGCGCCCCTCCACATCTTCTTCCTCCACGCGTTCCTGCTGGGCGCGGTCAGCCTGGCGCTGCTCTACGGGATGCGCGTGACGCTGGGGCCGGGGGCCTTCAGATGGCCGTGGGCGTTCGTGGCGGCCGTCGCCGTGATGGTCGGCGCCCTCGCCACCCTGACCCCGGTCTGGCCGGCCGCCTGGTCGGGGCCGTGGGTCCTCCTCGCCACGGCCATCACGAGCCTCGGCCCCGTGGCCGTGGTGGCGCACGCCCTCCTCAGGCTCGACCTCGGGTCCGCCGCGCCAACCACGTCACGATCAGGAGCAGTAGCAGGGCCAAGCCCGACAGCACGGTAGGCACGACCTGTGGCCCCTCGGCCCGCACGAAGAGGCCTATCAGGGGCGCGCTGATGGCCGGCCCGAAGTTCGCGGCCGCCACCACGACGGGGGTCACCTGGTCGGCGCGCTGCGGGAACACCTCGGTCAGCCAGGCGAGCGCGGTCGGGAAGATCGGGGCGAGGCTCAGCCCAACGAGCGCGAACGCGATGGGTGCCGACGGAACGCGGTGCGAAGCGATCATGAAGACCAGGGTTGCCGCCGCCGCGTAGAGGACCATCCGCTGCGAGGGTAGGCGGGCCGAGATGGGGGCGGCCGCGAACCGCCCGACGGTGATGGCGGCCCAGTACAACGACGTGAAGGCGGCGGCCGACGCCCCGAAGTGCGGGGTGAGGAACTCCGTCTGCCACGAGGTCACCCCCACCTCGACCGACACGTAGAACACGTAGAGCAGCACGAACCCGGCCAGGCTGCCCCACGCCACCGGGGCGGCGTCGGCGCCGAGCCCCGCCACCGCGGGGACGCCCAAGCGCGCCACCCAGGGGAGCAGCAGCGCGGCGGCCACCGCTACCACCAGGAACGGCAGGGCGAAGCGCGGCTCGGTGGCGGTGACGAGCAGCGGGCCGACCACCGCCCCCACCCCGAAGAGCGCGTTTATGAGGTTGAGCGCGGGGGCCGCTCGCGGCCTGAACGTGACGGCCACCAGCAGGTTGCACGCCACGTTCAGTAGCCCGGCACCGGCGCCGGCTAGGAAGGCGCCGGCGAGCACGAAGGCCCAGGTGGGCGCCGCCGCCACGACGACCCCGCCCAGGGCGAGGGCAGCGGCGGCGCCGGCGAGCACGCCCCTGTACCCGACCGCGCGCAGGAGCTGACTCGAGAACACGATGCCGACGAACGACCCGAGGAACTGGGCGCTCACCGCCATGCTCACCCACTCGGGGCCTATCCCGAAGCGCTCCCGCAGGAGCGGGAAGGAGGGTCCGTACAGGGCCTGCAACGCCCCGATCAGGAGGAACGCCGCGAAGCTGAAGAGGAGGACGCCGCGGCGCGAGACGGGGGGCTGGGTGGGGGCGCCCCGCGGGGCGGCGTCGGGGGTGGGCATGTAGCGCGCAGGTTACCGCGCCCGCCGCCGGCCCCGTGACGCAGCGCCCTTGACCGGGTCGCCCCTGACCTGGCCGCGAGGCGGGTCGACGGCCGCTCCCGCGACGGCGAGGCCCGCTCGGTATACTTGGACCCCGGCACGACTCGGAGGCACCTCGTGGTAGACGGCATCTCACAGATCAACGACCTGCGCGAGAAGTACCTGCGCTTCTTCCAGTCCCGCGGGCACCTGATACACCCCTCGGCGCCGCTCAAGAGCGACGACCCCACCCTCATGTTCACGAGCGCGGGCATGGTGCAGTTCAAGCCGTACTTCCTGGGCGCCACTCCCAAGTTCGCGGGTCACGACGGCACCTGGCACCGCGTCACCACCGCCCAGAAGTGCCTGCGGATCAACGACATCGAGAACGTTGGCCGCACGCTCAGGCACCACTCGTTCTTCGAGATGCTCGGCAACTTCTCGTTCGGCGACTACTTCAAGGCGGAGGCGTCGGCCTGGGCGTGGGAGTTCGCCACCTCCCCCGAGTACCTCGGCCTCGACCCAGAGCGCCTCTACGTGACGGTCTACCAGGACGACGACGAGGCGTACGGCATCTGGCGCGACCGCGTCGGGGTGCCGGCCGAGCGCATCAGCCGCTGGGGCGAGGACGAGAACTTCTGGCCCGCCAACGCCGTCAGCCACGGTCCCAACGGTCCCTGCGGGCCGTGCTCCGAGGTGTTCTACGACCGGGGTCCGACCTTCGGCACGCCGGACGAGGCCGGCCCCAACACGGGCTCGGGCGACCGGTACATCGAGTTCTGGAACCTGGTGTTCACCCAGTACGACCGCCAGGACGGCGGCCACCTCGAACCGCTACCCCAGAAGAACATCGACACGGGCCTCGGCTTCGAGCGCCTGGTGGCCATGATGACGGGCAAGGAGGACGCTTACGCCACCGAGCTGTTCCAGCCGACGATACGGCGGGTGACGGCTCTCACGGGCGTCCCGTACCAGGGCCCGAGGTCCGTGTCGCACCGCGTGATAGCCGACCACGTCCGCGCCGTGACCTTCGCCGTCGCCGACGGCGTGATGCCCGCCAACGACGGGGCGGGTTACGTCGTCAAGATGCTCACGCGGCGCGCCTCTCGCCACGCCTGGCTGCTGGGCCTGCGCGAGCCGTCCCTTCACAAGCTCGTCGACCAGGTCGTCGAGTCCATGGGCGACGCCTACCCGGAGCTGGCCGACGGGGCGGAGCGGGTGAAGGGGATCGTGCAGGCGGAGGAGGAGCAGTTCCTGCGCACGCTCGACGCCGGCATCGGCCGGGTTGGCGCGCTGCTCGACGGCCTGGGCGCCGCCGTCATGCCCGGCGCCGTGGCGTTCGACCTGTGGCAGACCTACGGCTTCCCGCTGGACCTGACGCGCGAGATGGCAGCCGAGCGCGGCGTCGAGGTCGACGGCGCCGGTTACGAGGCGGCGCGCGAGGCGGCGCGGCAGCTCTCCCGCGGCGGCGCGACCGGCCGGGAGCTGTTCACGGCGACCAGCGACGCCATCGGCAAGGTCGCCGAGCGCCTGGGCGAGGTCGAGTCATTGGCATACACCGACGACTCGGCCGAGGCGCGGGTGGCGGCGTTGGTGACGCCGGGCGACGACGCGCGGGAGCTGAGCGCGCTGGGCGAGGGCGAGACGGGCACGGTGGTGCTGGACCGCACGCCCTTCTACGCGGAGGGTGGCGGCCAGGTCGGCGACGCCGGCGTCCTGGAGTGGCCGGGGGGCAAGGCGGTGGTGTCGACCACGACGCGCTCGCGGCACGGGCTGGTACTCCACCGGGCCCGCGTGGTGCGCGGCGTCCTCGCGATCGACGACGTCGTCACGGCGCGGGTGGACCCGGCGCGGCGCGAGACGCAGAAGCACCACTCCGTAACGCACCTCCTGCACGCCGCGTTGCGGGCCGTCCTCGGCGACCACGTCGCGCAGGCCGGCTCGCTCGTGGTGCCGGATCGGCTGCGCTTCGACTTCTCGCACCCGCACGCCGTCACGCCCGACGAGCTGCGCGAGGTCGAGCTCCTCGTGAACCGCTGGATCCAGGCCGACCTGCCCGTCGACTGGCGGGTAGTGCCCATCGCGACGGCCCGAGCGGCGGGCGCCATGATGCTCTTCGGCGAGAAGTACGGCGACGAGGTCCGGATGGTGAGCATGGGCGACGTCTCCCGCGAGCTGTGCGGCGGCACCCACGTCGGGCGCACGGGCGAGATCGGCGCGTTCTTCGTCGTGGCGGAGGAGGCCGTGTCGGCCGGCGTGCGGCGCGTGGAGGCTCGCGCCGGCCTCGCGGCCATCGAGCACCTGCAGGAGCTGCGCCTGACCCAGGCACGGCTGGCGGCTCGGCTTGGCGGCCGGCCCGCGCAGCTGGAGGAGCGCCTCGAGAGACTGCAGGCCGACCACAAGGAGTCCCTCAAGGAGGCTGCGCGCCTCCGCGACCGCCTGGCCGCAGCGCAGACGGGCGGTGGCGCCGCCGCCAACCCCGTCCGGGAGGCCGGCGGTTACCGCTACGTGACGGCCCTGCTCGACGGGCTCGACGGCGCTGCACTTCGCAACGCCGCCGACGCGCTCCTCACCAGGAGCGGCGCCGACGTGGTGGTGGTGGCCTCGGCCCAGGAGGGCGCGGGCGGCGCGCTGGTGGCCAAGGTGTCGGCCGCCGCGCAGGCGCGCGGCGCCAACGCCGGCCGGCTCGTCAGGGCGGCCGCGGCCAGCGCGGGCGGTAGCGGCGGCGGCCGCGCCGACATGGCGCAGGCCGGCGTCAAGGACGCGGCGCGGCTCGGCGAGGCGTTGGCGGCCGTCGGCGGCGCGTTGGCGGGCGGCTGAGGGCTTGTCGGCGCCCCCGCGCTTCGACGGGACCGCTCCCCTCCTGCCGTCGGGGGCGCCGCTCCCGAAGCTGATCGCGGTCGACCTCGACGGCACGCTGCTTGGCCCAGACAAGCGGGTGTCGGCGCGCACCAGGGTCGCCCTCGACGGGGTGCGGGCGCTGGGCGCGCGGGTGGTGATAGCCACGGGTCGGCCGCTGCGCACGGCGCTGCCGGTGGCGGAGGACCTCAGCGGGGTCGACACGGTCGTGGCCTACAACGGCGCGGCCATGTGGCAGCGGCAGCGCGTCCGCGTCGTGCAGGAGCTCGACCAGGCCGCCGCGCGGGCGGCGCTGGCGCGGCTGCGCGGCGCGCCCGGGGTCTTACTGGCGCTCGAGTCCGCCGACGGTTGGTACCTCGACGCCGACGCAGGCGGCGGCCACGCCGCCGCTGGTGCCACGCCCGCCGGGAACGCCGCCCACCTGTTCCGGGGCGGAGCACCGACGGCGGTGGGTCCGCTCGAGGGGTTCCTGTCGACGGGCCCCATCAAGCTGCTCGCCGCCTCCGACGCGCTCCCGCCATGGCAGCTCGCGCGGGCGTTGGCGGGGCTCGACCTCTACACCACGTGGAGCCTCCCGTTCCTGCTGGAGGTGCACCACGCGGCGGTCGACAAGAGCGCGGCGCTGGCGCTGGTCTGCGCCGAGCTCGGCATCGACGCGGCCGACGTGGCCGCCTTCGGCGACCAGCACAACGACAGCGGCATGCTCGCCTGGGCAGGCCTGGGCGTGGCCATGGGCAACGCGGAGCCGGAGGCCCTGGCCGCGGCCGACCTGGTCACGGCCGACGCCGCCGCCGACGGCGTGGCCCTGGTGCTCGAGAGCTGGCTTCGCGCCGCGAGAGCCGCCACCGGGGTGGTCGCCTGAACGCCGACCGACCACCGCCGGCGCCGGGCGCGCGAGTGTTGGCGCTCGACGTGGGGGACGCCCGCATCGGGTTGGCTAGCGGTGTGGTCGGCTCGCTGCTCGCGTTCGGGCGGGGCGCGCTCGTGAGGCGCGGGACGCGGAGCGACGTGCCGGCCGTGATGGCGCTGCTCGCCGAAGAAGGCGCCGAGGTCGTCGTGGTGGGCCTGCCGCTGAGGCTGAGCGGCGAGGAGTCGGCGCAGACGGAGCGGGTGCGGCGCTTCGCCAAGGCGCTGGCCGCTGCCGGGGCCCGCGTCGAGTTCGAGGACGAGCGCCTGACCACCCGCCTCGCGCAGCGGCAGGTGAGTGGCGGCGGACTCCCCATGACTCGTCGCCGCGAGAAGGGCCTGCTCGACGAGGGGGCGGCCGTGCTGATCCTGGAGTCGTACCTGAGGCGCGTCGGAGGACCGACGTGACGACCGACGACGCCCCCGCCCCGCCGCGCCGCCGTGGAGGGCGAGCCTGGGCGCTCGCTCTGCTGCTGGTCGTCCTGACGGTCGCCGGCGGGCTTAGCGCCGTGCGGTTCGTGCTCTCCCCGCCGAGCGCCACTCCCACCGTGGTCGAGTTCGAGGTGCTCCCGGGTTGGGGCGGCGCGCGCGTGGCCGCGGCGCTGGCGGAGGCCGGGCTGATCCGCTCCGCCCTCGCCTTCGAGTTGCTGCTGCGCTTCACGCACCTCGACCGCAAGCTGGGCGAGGGGCTCTACGACCTGTCGCCCGCGATGACCAGCCGCGAGGTCGCCGCCGCGCTCGCCGCCGGGGGGCGCCCGCGCACCGTGCGCATCGTGGTGCCCGAGGGGTGGCGGGCCGCCGCCGTCGTGGCCCGCTTGGCGGCCAACGGCCTGGGGGCCACGCCGGAGCTGGAGGCGCTGGTGCGGTCGCCCGGGAGCCTCGCGCCGCCCGGGCTGCCGGCCGGCGACTCCCTGGAGGGTTACCTCTTCCCCGCCACGTACGACCTGCCGGTGCACTCCACGGCGTCTCAGGCGTTGGGCGCAATGGTGGCGCGCTTCGAGGAGGAGGTGACTCCCGCCGTGGCCGTGGCGCTCGTAGACTCGGGCCTAGGCGTTCACGACTGGGTGACGCTGGCGAGCATGGTGCAGGCCGAGGCGGCGTCGGAGGCGGAGATGCCAGTGATAGCCGGCGTCTTCCTCAACCGGCTCGACCTGGGGATGCCGCTGCAGTCCGACCCTACCGTCGCCTACGGGCTGGGCAAGGCGCTGCCCGAGCTGAGCGCGCCGGCGGGCGACCTGCGCCGCGACACGCCGTGGAACACGTACACCCGCTCCGGCCTCCCCGCCGGACCCATCGGCAACCCGGGCGCCGAGGCGCTGCTGGCCGTGCTGACGCCGCAGCGCGAGAACCCGGAGGGCGTGCCCTACCTCTACTTCCTGCACGGTAGCGACGGCGGCACGCCGGTGTTCCGCCCCAACACGGACCTACCCGCTCACAACCGCGACGTGGAGCGATTCCTGCGCGGGGGTCGCTGAGCGCGG
>JACFNR010000003.1:30497-33408 GCA_019454765.1 Trueperaceae bacterium
TCGGCCCCCTCGCCGGTCCGCGCGCCGTCGTCGGGGCGCGAGTTCCGGCCCCCCTTCAGCCGTCCCGCCCGGCGGAGCGCTTCGGTGAGCAGGAACTCGATCTGGGCGTTGACGCTGCGCAGGTCGTCGGCGGCCCACTTCTCGACGGCGCCGTGGACGGCGGGGTCGAGGCGGAGCAGGAAGCGCTTCTTCTCGGCCATGGCGACTCCGCCGCCTCAGCCACCCCTGGCGAGGTGGTGAGTCAGGAAGTCGGCGATGTCGTTGGTGAGCCTGGTCGAGACGAGGGCGTCAGGGCCGGGCAGCGCGGCGCTGCGCGCCGGCCCGTCGGTCTCGACCAGGTCGTGCGTGAGGTCGGGGTAGAGGTGGAGCTCCGCGTGGGGAGCCGCGGCGGCGAGGAGGGTGGCGTCGAGCACCGTGACCTGAAGGTCCTTCTCTCCCTGGAAGATGCCGACGGGCGCGGTCACGCCGCGCGCCTCGGCGGCCGGGCTGACGGCGAACTCGCTGCGCAAGAGCCCGGCGGCGTTGACGAACATGCCGGCGAGGGGGTTCGCGCGCAGTTCGGGGGTGAGCTGCAGGCGCGTCCCCTCCGACGTCATCACGGCGTCGACCACCTCGCGCAGGCGCGCGTCGACCTCGGCGAGCTGCGTCGGAGAGGCCCCGGCCGCCGCCTGGCCGCCGACGACCTGCTCGCGCAGCAGGTCCTGGAGGGGCCTGCCTGGTGCGGCGACGAGGACGACCGCCCACGGCGCCACCCTGCCGCGGTTGGCGGCGTAGAGGGCGACGAGGCCGCCCTCCGAGTGGCCGATGAGCCCGAGCCTGCCTGCGTCGACGCCGGGTTGCGCCGTCAGGAAGGCGAACCAGTCGGCCGCGTTGCGCGCGTACGTGTCGATGGTGACCGCGTCGGCGTCGCCGGTGGACGGGGGTATCCCCAGCTTGGAGGCGCGCAGCACGCCGAAGCCGCGGCACGCGAGGGCGTAGGCCAGCTGGCGGTAGCCCTGGTTCACCAGGAGGGGCGGGGCGTTGCCGTCGAGGTCGACGGCCCCGGAGCCGGGGAGGAGCAGTAGCGTCGGCGCGGCCCTGCCCGCCTCGACGGCGGCGCGCGGGAGCGTCAACTTGCCGGCCAGCGTCGCGCCGGCGCTCGCCACGCTGACGTCGCGCTCGACGAGGCAGGCCGCGGCCGCCTCCAACGCGTCCTCGACCGCGTGCGTCTGCGCCACCGGCTCGCCCGGCGCGCGGCGCTCCATGCGGACGTTGCCGGGTTCGCTGGCCGCCACGAGGATGACTCCCTGCTCGTCGAGGTGGAGGGTCACCGCGACGGTCTGCGGACCCACCACCAGCTTCCCGTCGAGGCGCCAGGCCGACGGCACGCCGCCCGCCGCCGTCACGGTCGTGTCGGCGACGGGGGCTTCGAGCGTGAGGGTTCCGAGCGCCGCCACCTGCGGGACGATGATGGCGAACTCGCGGTCGCCGGCAGCGCGGTCGGCCATGACGCGGTCGACCATGACCTGGTAGCCGTCGATCAGGTTGTTGTCGAGGACGCTGACGGGTCCCGTCAGCGGCAAGGTCAGCGCCTGCTTGCGCCCGCCCTGGTCGATCGCGAAGTCGGCGGCGGTCTGCGAGAAGTCGACGTCGAGCGTGACCGGGACGCCCTGAACGCTTCCGGTGAGGTGGTAGCTGACGGCGCTGCCGTCGGCGGCCGTCTCGAGCGCATCCGTCAGGTCGACGGCGGTACCGATCTTGGCGTAGCCCCGCGTGGTGGCTCCGCCGGCCCCGGGCACGACGGTCATCCCGATCTCGCCCACCAAGGCGCCGCCGACCGACACGTCGTAGACGTGGGCGGCGGCGCCATCCTGGGCCTCGGCGGCGCCCAAGCCCAGGCACAGGAGCGCGGCGAGGACCGCCCCGAACCGGCCGCCGCGCGCCCGTGCCGAACCGCTTGTCTCAGTCATCGGGCATCAGCCTCCGTAGAGCGTCCCGGCGTTCACCACCGGCGTGACGCCCTGCTCGCTCGTGAGCGCCACCATCAGGTTGTTGGCCATGGCGGCGCGCTTCTCGTCGTCGAGCTCGACGACGCCCCGCTCCGCCAGGCCTGTCAGGGCGTCCTCGACCATGCCGACGGCCGCCTCGACGATGAGGCGCCGCGCCGACACGACCGCCTGCGCCTGTTGGCGCCGCAGCATGGCCTGGGCGATCTCGGGGGCGTAGGCGAGGTGGGTCAACCGCGCCTCCATGACGTCGACGCCGGCGACCTGCAACCGCTCCTCGAGCTCGGCCCGCAGGGCGGCGGCCAGCTCGTCCGGGTTCTCCCGCAGCGAGGCGCGCTTCTCGCCCGCGGCGTCGTAGGGGTAGCGGGTGGCCAGCCCGCGCAAGGCCGTCTCCGACTGGATGGCCACGAACTCCTCGTAGTCGTCCACGTCGAACACGGCCTTGGCGGACTCGGCGACGCGCCACACCACGACGGCGGCGATCTCGACCGGGTTGCCGTCGGCGTCGTTGACCTTCACGCGTTCGCTCGTGAAGTTGCGCACCCGCAACGACACGGCCTTCTTGACGGTGAACGGGTTGACCCACCAGAAGCCGGCGTTGCGAACCGACCCCGCGTAGGAGCCGAAGAACGTGAGGACGCGCGCCTGGTTCGGTTGGACCGCGACGAGCCCACCGGCCAACGTGGGGCCGGCGATGACGCCCAGGAGCCCCAGCACGAGGGGCAGGATGCTCTCGCTGACGCCGGCGTAGATGACGAGGGCTATCCCGACCAGGAACAGCGCCACGATCACGGCCAGGCCAAGGAACCCGTTGGCGGCCGATGCGGCTCTCTCGACTACTTGGTTCACGACACCTCCTAGTGGTATCGGGATGATATCACGCCGATACCACTAGTCGCTAGTCGGCCGACGGGGCCCGGACGGCC
>JACFNR010000003.1:33508-49688 GCA_019454765.1 Trueperaceae bacterium
ATGATATCACGCCGATACCACTAGTCGCTAGTCGGCCGACGGGGCCCGGACGGCCCGGCGGGACGCCACCCCCGGACCGCCGACCGCCCCCCGGGCCGGCCGCCCCCCAGGCCGGCCACCCGCGGGCGGCCGCCGCCGGCGGTTGGTAGAGTGCCCCGATGAGCATCAGGCCAGACAGTTGGATCCGGGCCAGGGCCCGCGAGGGGATGATCACGCCGTTCGAGGAGCGCCTGGTGCGAGCGGGCGTGATCAGCTACGGTCTCTCGAGCTTCGGTTACGACCTGCGCGCCGCGCCCGAGTGGCGCATCTTCGTCAACGCCTTCAACACGGTCGTCGACCCCAAGAACTTCGACACCCGCGGCCTGGTCGAGTCGGAGGGCGATACCTGCATCATCCCGCCCAACTCGTTCGTCCTCACGCGCTCCGTCGAGTACCTGCGGGTGCCGGAAGACACGATGGTCATCGCGCTCGGCAAGTCGTCGTACGCCCGCTGCTTCGCCGCAGACACCCGCGTGGCGCTCCTGGACGGGAGCGCTGTCGCGCTCGAGCGCCTAGCGGAGCGGCACCGCGAGGGTGAGCGCTTCCGCGGCTACACCGTCGACGGCGCCGGCAGGGTGGTCGCCGCCGAGCTCGCCGCGCCCCGCTACATCGGCCGCGACTCGCTGCTCGAGATCGTCCTCGACGACGGCGCCGTCATCCACGCCACGCCCGACCACGACTTCATGCGCCGAGACGGCGCCTGGGTGGCCGCGGCGGAGCTCACGCCCGGCACGTCCCTCATGCCGCTGTACCGCGAGGTTCGGAGCGGCCGCGAGGTCGTCTACCAACCCCGCGCCGGCACCTGGGCGCCCGCGCGCGCGGGCCGCGCCTCGACGCCTGGGCGCCCCGCTCGCGCCGCGGGCGGCAACGGGCCGCGCCGCCCCGCCCCCGGCGAGCCCGGAGCGAGCGCCGCCGCGGGGGCGTCGGGCGCCCTGAACCACGCCGTGGCCCGGGTGAGGCCCCTCAAGGGCGAACACGACGTCTACTGCCTCACCGTGCCCGGGACCGGCAACTTCGCCCTGGCGGCGGGCGTGTTCGTCTCCAACTGCGGCATCGTCGCCAACGTCACGCCGCTGGAGCCAGGCTGGGAGGGCCACGTCACGCTCGAGCTCTCCAACACCACCCCCCTCCCCGCCAAGGTCTACGCGAACGAGGGGATCGTCCAGCTCCTCTTCTTCCAGGGGGAGCGCCCCGACACCACCTACGCGGACCGGGCAGGCAAGTACCAGGGTCAGACCGGCGTCACGCTCCCCAAGCTCTAGCAGCGCGAGCCGCCGCCCGCCTCACTCGTCCTCGTCGGCGTCCACCAGAGGCAACCGCACCCTGAACACCGTGGCGCCCGGCCGGCTCTCGACCGTGACGCTGCCGCCGTGGTGCTCGGCCACCTGCCGCGCGATGGCCAGACCGAGGCCCGAGCCGCCGCCGGCGCCCTTGTAGAACTTCTCGAATATCCGCTCGAGCGTCGCCGCCGCGATGCCGGGACCGTCGTCGGACACGAGCACGACGGCGTGCGTCTCGCTCACATGCAGGTCGAGCGTGACCGCCGCGGGGTCGCTGGCCACGCGCACGGCGTTCGCCGTGAGGTTCCGCACCAACTGCATGAGCCGCTGCGGGTCGCCGAGCACGAGCGCCGGCAGCCCCGGCGTCACGACCACGCCGGGGAACTCCGCCGCCACCGGCACGAGCACGTCGCTGCGCAGCTCCACCAGGTGGCGCCGCGGGTCCGCCACGAGTTGCCCGCGCGAGAGCTGGAGGAGGTCCTCGACCAGGCGCGTCATGCTGCCCGCCACGCGCTGCGCGTCGAGGAGGTCGTCCCGGCTGTCCGGGTTGGCGCGCCGCACGGCCCTGTCGAGGAAGCCGCGCAGGCTGGTCAGGGGCGTCCGCAGCTCGTGACTCGTCTCGGCTAGGAAGACGCGCTGCGCGTCGAGGGCCTCGCGCAGGCGACCGACCAGGCCGTTGAGCGCGGCGGTGAGGCGCCCGACCTCGTCGCGCGGCCCGGCGTACTCGATGGCCTCCAACCGCTCGGGCCCGAGCGTAGAGGCGAGCCGCGCGAGCCGCGTGAGAGGCCTGAGGGACGCGGCCGCGACCAGGTAACCGACCAGCAGGCTCGCCACCACGAGCAGCACGGCGGCGACGAACAGGTTGCGCGACAGCTCCGTCAGGACGGCGCCGATGTAGGAGGGGTCGGTCAGCACGGCCACCACGCCCAGCTCGAACGGCGCCAAGGCGGCCTCCATCGGTCGGCCGCCCACCCTGCCGCTCCACATGCTGGGCACCCCGTGGCCGCCGGTCACGTCGGCGGCGGGCAGCGCCATCTCCTGGCGCTCGAAGTCGGGGCGGCTGGCCACGAGCAGGCGCCCCGCCGGGTCGTACACCTGCAGCACCATGCCGCCGGTGGGTCCCGTGAGGCGCGTCGTCACGCTCCCCTCGCCCGAGCTGTAGAGCGAGGCGACCACCACCGCGTCGCCCCTGAGCGCGCGCCTCAGCTCGTCGTACAGGCCGCTCCTGACCACCTGGTAGGCCACCACCATCGTGAGCCCCGCCAGCAGCGCCGTGGCGGCGGCCGCGAGCAGCGCGACCCGCCACTTCAGGGCGAGCCCCGGCGTCCTCAGGCGCGGCACGACCCCGCCCCTACCCGGCGCGGGGCGTGCAGGGTCGCGGCCGTCCGGCCGGCGCCGCCCTGCGTCTCAAGACTTCAGCGCGTACCCCACCCCGCGCACCGTCCGGATGACGCCGAACCCGCCCGCGTCGCGCAGCTTGCTGCGGATGTTGGCGATGTGCACGTCGACCACGTTCGACGACGGCGGCAACTCCTCACCCCACACGTTGTGCTCGATCTCCTTGCGGCTGTAGACGCGTCCGGGCTGGCCTGCCAGGTAGTGCAGGAGCTCGTACTCGCGGGGGCTGAAGCGGACCTCCTCCGCGGCCCAGAAGACCTGCCGCCTGGCCGGGTCGATCGTGAGCTCGCCGATCTTCTGAGCCACGCCGAGCGTGCGCTTGCGGAGCTGCACGTTGACCCGCGCCACCAGCTCCTCGACGTGGAAGGGCTTGGCGAGGTAGTCGTCGGCGCCGGCGTTGAGCATCTCGACCTTGGTGCCGACCTCGTCGGCGGCCGTGAGGATGATGATGGGGATGTTGCCGGTGTGGCGCAGGCGCCGCGCTATCTCCTGGCCACTCATGTCGGGCAGCCCGAGGTCGAGGATGACGAGGTCCGGGTTCGACTCCCTGACGGCCGACAGGCCGCGCATGCCGCTGTCGTAGGCCGCCACCTCGAAGCCGGCGTCCTCCAGCTCGCGGGTCAGGAGCCTGAGGATGTCGACGTCATCCTCGACGATGAGGACGCGGTTCTTCGCCATTCAGCGACTCCCTCCGACCGGGATGTCCAACCACACCTCGCGCTCCTCGAGCAGCACCTGCCGCAGCGAGACCGGGCGTTCCACCCCCTCGAGCTTGAGCAGGACGTCGGTGCCCACCTCCGTCACCCTGCCCGTGTAGGCCGTCGCGCCGGCCAGGGCGGCGGCCTTGGCGGCCGCGTCCTCGCCGGGCGGGAAGATGAGCACCCTGACCTCGGTGCCGGGCGGTGGGAACTCACGGAACACCAGGTGCCCGTCCTCCACGCGCGCGGAGACGTAGACGGTCAGCAGGTCGAGCGAGACCAGCCTGACCTCGGTCCCCTCCGGCATGGCGGGCAGCTGGAGCGCCACCTGTCCCAGCATGAAGAAGACCGCCAGACTCATGGGAAGATGGTACCAACGCACCGTTAGACCCCGCGGCGTGTGGGCTTCAGGGAACCTTAACCGCACGCCCACCACGGCGCGCGGAGCGCGAGTGAACGAACTAACCTCATCTGGGAGCCGCCGGACGCCATCATTAGGCAGCGGCGGACGCGCTGATCGGAAGGGAACGCATGGCAGGCATCAGGGGACTGGTCAGGATCGGTCGGGTCGCGGCGCTGGCGCGCGCGGCGATGGCGGCGGCGCTACTAGCCACGTCCGTCGGCGGATCCGTTCACGCTCAGAACTTCGACGAGAACCGCTACTACCAACAGTGCCTCCGCTTCGAGGCGGGCGGCGACCTGGAGACGGCGCGTCAGGCCTGCCTGAACGCCCTGCAGGTCCGCCCGGACTTCGCCGACGCCGAGCTGGCCCTGGCGCGGATCGAGCTGGGACTCGGCGAGTACGTCAGCGCCGAGAACCGCCTGCGGCGCGTGCAGAACCGGATCGACACGGCCGAGCCGCTCGTGTTGCTGGCCGAGGCCGCCCTGGCCGGCAACCGCCCCGGCGACGCCGAGGCTCAGCTCCAGTCGGCCGAGGCGCTACTGGCGCGTCAGGGGAACCTCGAGCTCGAGGGCCGGGTGTCGTTCCTGCGCGGCCGGATCATGCAGTCGCAGGGCCGCTACCTCGACGCGCTCGACTCCTACGAGTCCGCCATCCTCGGCAACCCCCTCGACGCGCGCTACCGGCTCGCCGACGCCAACCTGCGGCTCCGGCTCGGGGAGGCCGCGTCGGCCGAGCAGCAGCTCCAGAGCTACCTCACGCTCACGGGCGACGACCGCAACGCCGACGTGCGCTCGCTGCTCGGCCGCGCGCAGTGGGCCCAGGGCGAACTGGAGGCCGCCAACGGCAACCTCGCCACCGCGCATCAGCTCCGCGGCGCGCGCAACGTGGACGCCCAGGCCCGCGACCTGCGGGCGCTCTCGCTCATCGCCTACGCCACCGGCGACGTCAGCGGCGGCGGCCTCGCCCTGCGCGAGTCCCTCAAGCGCGAGAACCTCACCTCGCTGATAAGGGGCAACACCCTCATCTGGCTCCTGCTCCTCCTCTTCCTCGTCGGGGCGCACCTGATCGGCGAGAGCCGCATCGCGTCGTCGTCGAGCCTCGAGGTGGTGGAGGGGCCGCGCGCCTGGAGCGTCGGCCAGGTCTACGGCACGCTCGTCGCCGGCCTGCTGGTCGCCCTCCTCGTCACCGTCGTGTACGGCCTCGTGCGGCACGACAACCCGCTCGCCCTGCTCACGCCCGCCCTCTGCGGCGAGATGCGGAGCCTCTTCTACCTCACGCTAGGCGCCGCCCTGGCGCTGCTGGCGTGGCGCCGCGTCCAGGCCAACGGCTTCGACGCCATGGAGAAGCTCCTCGGCAGCTCGCGCTACGCGGGCTACGGGCTGGGGTGGGGACTACTGTTCCTCGCCGGCACCCTCGCCTACCTCCACTACCTCGGCGGCGGGGCGCTCGGCGGCTTCTACGTCGACCTCGTGCGCGTCTCGCCCCTCGTCGTGGCGGCCGCCATCCTCGTGCCCCTGGCCGAGATCTTCTTCCGGCCGTTCGCCATGGCGCCGATGCTGAAGCGCTACGACGGCACCATCGCCACCGTGGTCTCGGCGGCCCTGTACGCCCTCGCGTTCGGGGCGCCGCTACTGCTGCTCGTGCCGATGGGGTTCGTCCTCGCCGACGCCTACCGTCGACGCCGCTGCGGTTGGGAGGTCCTGATCGCGCAGCTCACGCTCCACATCGGGCTGCTCGCCGCCGCCCTGCTGAGCCCCTGGGTGCGGGCGCTCTTCTACTGAGCGGTCGCCGCGCCCTCGCGCTTCACCCCGGCCGCGCGGGTCGGGCCGGCGGTGCCGGGCGCGCGAGCTGCTAGTACAATCGCCCGGTGCCCGTCCACGCCGTCGAGAAACCGTTGGGCCTCACGTCGCACGGCGCCGTCGCGCGGGCGCGCCGGCTACTCGGCACCAGGCGCGTGGGCCACGCCGGCACGCTCGACCCCCTCGCCGGCGGCGTGCTCGTGCTCCTCTCCGGCGAGGCCACGAAGCTCTCCCCGTTCGTGACCGCCGGCCGCAAGGCGTACCTCGCCTGGGTCGCGTTCGGCCTCGGCACGCCCACGCTCGACGCCGAGCCGCCGGCGGCCGGCGCCGACCTCGCGCACTCCGAGCCCGGACCGCTCGCGGCGCTGACGGCCGAGGCGGTGCGGGCGCAAGCGAGTCGCTTCCTGGCGGTCACCTCGCAGCGCCCGCCGGCGTTCTCCGCCGTGAAGCAGGCCGGGCAACGCAGCTACGCCGCGGCCCGGCGCGGCTCGGCCACCGAACCGCCGGCGCGACCCGTCGCCTACCACGACGTCGAACTGCTGGCGTTCGCGGAGCGCCGCGACGCGCTCCCTGCCACGTTCGCGCGCGGCCCCGGCGGTTGGGGGCCGGCCCGGGCGGGCGCGGGACGCTCGTTCGACCTGCCGCCGGAGCTCGCCCCCCTGCCAACCGCCCTGTTCCGGCTCGAGGTCGCGGCGGGCACCTACATCAGGTCGTTCGCGCGCGACCTGGGCGCCGCCCTCGACGCGCCGGCGCACCTTTCGGGACTCGTCCGGGTGGCGGCCGGCGGCATCGACCTCACGCGCTGCTGCCCGCTGGACGACATCGCCACCGCGCCGCCCCTCGACCCCGTCGAGGCGCTGCCCCTCCCCCGGCTTCGGCTGGACGCGGCGGCGGCCGCCGCCGTGAGGCAGG
Source organism: Trueperaceae bacterium (assembly GCA_019454765.1). Lineage (NCBI taxonomy): Bacteria > Thermotogati > Deinococcota > Deinococci > Trueperales > Trueperaceae > Trueperaceae bacterium. The sequence goes on from JACFNR010000003.1 coordinate 40,038, forward strand.
GCAAGCGGCCCGAGCTGGTACCGGCCGGGCCGACCGTGCTGCTCGACGACGAGGGCGCCGTCGCGGCGGTGGTGGAGCCCGGCTCCTCCGGCCGCGCCCGCATCCTGCGCGTGTGGCAGCGCGGTCTCACGCCCTGACGAGGGCGGTCGGGGCGGCGCCCGGGGGCGCCGCCCGGGCGTGGTACCGCTCGCCGCGCCACGCGCCTCCCCGCGCCACCGCCCCTCGATACACTGAGGGGCTGTTCTTCAGAACCTGACCTGGGCGCGGCAACCGGCCCGGCCCCTAGGGAGCGAACATGAACATCGGCATCCCCAAAGAGATCAAGCCACAGGAGTACCGAGTCTCGTGCACGCCGGGCGCGGTGCACGCGCTGGTGCGGGCCGGCCACCGCGTGGTGGTCGAGGCGGGCGCCGGCCTGGGCTCGAGCTTCACCGACGAGGAGTACGCCGCGGCGGGCGCCGAGCTCGGCACGAGGGATGACGCCTGGGCGCAACACCTCGTGATGAAGGTGAAGGAGCCCGTCGCTGACGAGTACCACTACCTGCGCGATGGCCTCCTCCTGTTCACCTACCTGCACCTGGCCGCCGACCGGCCCCTCACGGAGGCCCTCATGAGCAGCGGGGCGACGGCCGTGGCGTACGAGACCGTCCAGCTCGCCTCGGGCGCGCTGCCGCTCCTGACGCCGATGAGCGAGGTGGCCGGCCGCATGGCGCCTCAGGTGGGGGCCCACTTCCTCGAACGCGCACACGGCGGCAGGGGCGTGCTGCTCGCAGGCGTGCCGGGCGTCAAGCCCGGCGTGATCACCGTGCTGGGCGCCGGCATGGTCGGCACGAACGCCGCCAAGCTCGCACTGGGCCTCGGGGCGCAGGTGAACCTCCTCGACATCAGCCACGCCCGCCTGCAGTACCTCGACGACGTCTTCGGTGGGCGCGTGCAGACGCACGCGAGCAACGCCGGCAACCTCCGGGAGCTGCTGCCCACCACCGACCTCCTCATCGGCGCCGTCCTGATCCCCGGCTCGCGCGCGCCGCAGCTGGTGACCCGCGACATGCTCGAGCTCATGCGGCCGGGCAGCGTGATCGTCGACGTGGCCGTCGACCAGGGTGGCTGCATCGAGACCATCCACGCCACGACTCACGAGTCGCCCACCTACGTGGTCGACGGCGTCGTGCACTACGGCGTGGCGAACATGCCCGGCGCCGTGCCGAACACGAGCACGCGCGCGCTCTCCAACCAGACGCTCCCCTACGCCCTGAAGCTGGCGGCGACCGGAACGGCCGCGCTCCTCGACGATCCCGCCTTCCTGAAGGGCCTCAACGTGCACGCGGGGGCCATCACCTACGCCGCCGTCGGGCACGCGTTCGGCCTGCCGACGAGCGACGCGGCGGCCGCGCTGCGTTCGCACCCGGTCACGGCCTGAGGCTCAGCGGAGTCGCGCCAGGGCCTTGCGGATGAGGGCCTCGGCCGGGTCGTTCCGGTCCTGCGCGGCCAGCTCGGTCACCACGCCGCGCACCTGCCCCTCGCGGTAGCCGAGGGCGAGGAGCGCCGCCACCGCGTCCTCCCCCGCCCCGCCGATCCCGGCCGCGGAGCCCTCCGCGCCCAACGCGACGAGTTCGGTGGGGAGGCGCCCCTTGAGCTCGAGGACGATGCGTTCGGCCGTGCGCTTGCCCACGCCCGGGGCGCTGGTGAGCAGGCCTGGGTCGTCGTTGGCGACGGCCGTGACTATCAGCCCGACGGGCAGGTTCGACAGAACGGCGAGCGCCAGCTTGGGCCCGATCCCGCCGACGTCCAGGAGGCGCTTGAAGAGCAGTAGCTGCTCGTCCTGGTGGAAGCCGTAGAGGCTGGGTTGCTCGTCGCGCACCACCAGCTGCGTGCGGAGGCGCACGGGCGCGCCGACCTCGCAGCGCGCCAGGGTGGAGCTGGGCGCGAGGACCTCGAGGCCGACGCCTCCCAACGCCACGGTCACGGTCCCCTCGCCGACCTCGACGACCACGCCCTCGACGAAGCTGATCACGCTTCGTCGAAGAGGGGGGCGAAGAGGGCGTCGTAACCGACGTCGCCGAGGTTGGCGCAGCCGGTGAGGCGCATGGCGTAAGTCAGCTCGGCGACCAAGTCGGCAGGGTCCCGCTCCGCGTCGACGACGGCCAGCTCGGCGCCCACCGCGAGGTAGCGCAGCACGTCGACGCCGTCGCGGGCGGACCCCCCGGCAGCCACCGTCACCATGCCGCCGACGGCGTCGACCACCTCCGGCAACAGCTCGATGGCGGCGGGGGCGCCCAGGCGGTGGCCGAGGCAGCCGCCCACCACGACGACGTCGGCGCCCGCCTCGGCGGCCACCTCGGCGTCGGCGGCACCCGCCACGCCGAAGAGCCAGAGCGGGCAGCCGGCGGCGGCGCGCAGCTCCGCCAGGTCCTCGCGCGACCTTGGTTGCCACGCGACCGCGCCATATGGGGCGCTGTCGGCGAGTGGCGCGAGGTCCACGCCCACCGCCGCCACCCCGAGCGCCGCGAGCGCCTTGACGTCCCTCACCAGCTCGGCCATGCCCCCGGGCGGGAGCACGGCCACGACCCGTCCCGCCGGGTGCTTCTCGGCGGCGCCCGTCACGGCCGCGGCGGGCAGCGCCACGAGCAGGTCCGGCGGCAGGCCGTCGCCCCTGCGCCGCCGAGGCACGATGGGCGAGGCCAGCCTCACGCCGTGAACCGCCGTGGAGGGGTCCACCACCCGCACGTCGTGTAGGGCGCGCGGCAGGAACTGGTGGCCGTCCAACGCGGCCAGATCGCGCTGTCTCACGGCTCGATGATAGCAAGCGCCCTAGGGCGCGCGCCCCGCGGCGGGGGCTCGCGGGGGTCTGTTAACATCTTCGGCGTGGACGACCTCATCTCCGTGCGCGGGATCAACAAGAGCTTCGGTCCGGTCAAGGCCGTCGTCGACCTGAGCTTCACGGTCGCCAGCGGCGAGGTATACGGCCTCCTCGGACCGAACGGCGCCGGCAAGACGACGACCCTCCGCGTCCTCGCCACCCTGCTGAGGCCGGACTCGGGCGACGCCACCATCGCCGGCCACGGCCTGGACTACGGCGAGGCTGTCCGGGCCGCCATCGGCGTGGTGAACGGCGGCATGGGCCTGTACGACCGGCTCGACGGCCGCGAGATCCTCCACTACTTCGGCGGCCTCTACGGCATGAAACCCAAGGCCATCGACCGACGCATCGCCGAGCTCGACGACCTACTCCAGTTGGGCGACACCCTCACGCGCCGCGCCGGCGGGTTCTCGACGGGCATGAAGCAGAAGATCGTCATCGCGCGCGCCGTCCTGCACGACCCGCCCGTGATCTTCTTCGACGAGGCCACGAGCGGCCTCGACGTGGTGGCGAGGCGCGCGGTCATCGACTTCGTGAAGGCCTACCCGAGCGCCGGCCGGGCCGTCATCTACTCCACCCACGTCATGAGCGAGGTGGAGGAGCTATGCGACCGCGCCTGCATCATCTACCGCGGTCGCAAGATCGCGGAGGACGGCGTCGCGGCGCTGGCCGCGCAGGGCGAGGGCAAGGGGTTGGAGGAGGCGTTCTTCCGGCTCGTGAGGCGCTTCGACGTCACGAACGGAGCGGCGGCGTGAGGCCCGGGATCGTCGGGCGGCTGGCGCGCAAGGAGATCGTCTCCACGCTGCGCGACACCCGCGCCATCGTCTCCAACCTGCTCATACCGCTGCTGCTCGTGCCCGTCCTGATGCTCGGCCTGCCGCTACTCATCGGCAACCTGCTCGATCGGGAGCAGGTGACCCTCACCCCGGTCGGCGTGGTCGGGCTGGCCACCGTCCCCACCGAGCTCACGGAGGCCATGCGGAGCGCGGGGCTGGAACCGCGGGCGGTGGACGACGCCACCGCCGCCGTCCAGGACGGCAGCGTGGAGGTGGCCATCGTGGTGCCCGCCGGCTTCGGCGCCGCCATCGCCGGCGGCGGCAGCGCCGAGCTGCAGCTCGTCACGAAGGTCGGGAACATGAAGGCCGAACTGAGCGCCTCGAAGGTGCAGCAGGCCGTCACCGCCTACCAGGGGGTCGTCGTGGGCCGGCGGCTGGCGGCGGCCGGCCTCGACACTGCGCTCCTCACCCCCGTGAAGGTCGCCACGGTGGACGCGAGCAGCAAGGCGGAGCGCAGCAGCGGCCAGCTGTCGTGGCTCATCCCGTTCTTCATCGCCATCTGGACCTTGACGGGCGGCCAGATGACCGCCATCGACGCCACCGCGGGCGAGAAGGAGCGCGGCACCCTCGAGGTGCTGCTCGTGGCGCCCGTGCGCCGCGCCGAGGTGGTGGCGGGCAAGTTCCTCGCGACCATGGTGTTCGGCCTGACGGCGGCCACCATGGCGATAGTCGGCTTCCTGATCGGCAGCCTCGTCATGCAGCGGCTGTTCGTGCCGCGCCTCGGCGACCAGGCCGAGCAGGTCGTGGCGGTGATGGGCGGCAGCCTGGCGGTCAGCCCGGCGGGCGTCCTCCAGTTGCTTGTCAGCGCCCTCCTGCTGGCCGCGTTCGTGGCGGCGCTCGTCCTCGGCGTCGCCATGTTCGCGCGCTCGTTCAAGGAGGCGCAGAGTTACGTCGCGCCGCTGTCGTTCCTGTTCATCCTGCCGGCGGTGGCGCTGCAGTTCAAGGACCTGATCGGCGTCAGCGACTCGGTCTTCTACGTGCCGGTCCTCAACACCCTGCTCCTGATGGACAACGTGGTCCGCGGCAGCGCGACCTGGAACGAGACGCTCGTCACCTGGGCCGTCATGGCCGCGGCCGTGGGGCTGCTCCTGCGCTTCGCCCTGGCGAACTTCAAGCGCGAGTCCGTCATCTTCAGGAGTTGAGGCGCGGGTAGCGCCACGAGGCGCCGCTCGCTCAGTCGGCGCGCGACCGGCGGTACGGCGTGTCGGCGCCGCCGCGCCCCGGCACGCGGCCGTACAGCTCGGCGAGCTCGCGGAGCTGTGGCGCCAGCCAGTAAGGCACGTCCTCCCACGCGAAGCGCCAGCTCCAGTTCCCGGCGGCCGTGCCCGGCGTGTTCATGCGCGCCGCGCTCCCGAGGCCCAGGACGTCCTGCAGGGGAGCGACCGCGGTGGAGGCCACCGACGCCTGGGCCAGCCGCACCAGCTCCCAGGCGATGTTGTCGTCCCCCTTGGCGAGGTAGCGCCTGACGAGGTCGCGTTCCGCCTCGGGCGCCGCCGCGTACCAGCCGGCCGTGGTGTCGTTGTCGTGCGTGCCGGTGTAGACCACGCAGTTCGCCTCGTAGTTGTGGGGCAGGTAAGGGTCGTCGGCGTCGGCGGCGAAGGCGAACTGGAGCACCTTCATGCCCGGCAGGCCGTTGGCGAGCCTGAGCGCGTCGACGTCGGGGGTGATGACGCCCAGGTCCTCCGCCACGAGCGGCAGCGTGCCAAGAGCGGCCGCGAGGGCGTCGAAGAGCGCCTGGCCCGGACCCGGCACCCAGCGCCCGTTCACGGCCGTCTCCTCGGTCGCCGGCACCTCCCAGTAGGCGGCGAACCCCCGGAAGTGGTCGACGCGCACCCGGTCGACCAGCTCGAGCGCGGCGCGAACGCGCGCCACCCACCAGGCGTAACCGTCGGCCGCCATCGCCTCCCAGCGGTAGAGGGGGTTGCCCCAGCGCTGCCCCGTGGCCGAGAAGTAGTCGGGGGGCACGCCGGCCACGACGGTGGGCTCGCCGCCGGGCGCGAGGTGGTAGAGCTCCGGGTGCGACCAGGTGTCGGCGGAGTCAAGCGCCACGAAGATGGGGACGTCGCCCAACACCACGATGTCCTTGGCGTTGGCGTAGTCGCGCAGCCGCTGCCACTGGGTGAAGAACCAGTACTGCCACAGCGTGTGCCGCGCCACGGCCTCCGCCAGCCGCGTCCGCGCAGCGGCGAGGGCGGCCGGGTCGCGCCCCCTGAGCTCGGACGCCCAGCCGTTCCAGGGGCGCCCGCCGTTCTCCTCCTTGAGCGCCATGAAGAGGGCGTAGTCGGGCAGCCAGGCCGCGTGCTCTCGCGCGAAGGCGGCGACGGCCGCCCGTTCCGTGGCGGTGGCGGCGGCCGCGAAGCGCGTGGCGGCCACCGTCAGCAGCTCGAGCTTCAGGGGGATCACGTCGCCGAACGCCACGTGCTGCTGCGGCAGCGCGCGCATCCGCGTGAGGTGGGCGGCGTCCAGCAGGCCGGCCGCGTGAAGCTCCGTCAGGTCGATGAGGTAGTGGTTCCCCGCGAAGGCACTGAAGCACTGGTACGGGCTGTCGCCGTAGCCGGTCGGGCCGAGCGGCATGACCTGCCACAGGCGCTGACCCGCCGCCTCCAGGAAGTCGACCCAGGCGTACGCCTCGCGCCCCAGCTCGCCGATCCCGTGAGGTCCCGGCAGGGAGGTCGGGTGCAGCAGCAACCCAGACCGGCGGTCGCGGGCGCCGGTCACTCGTGCCACGCCTTGCCGAGCCCCTTCGGGGCGACGGAGCGACCCACGAAGCCCGCCAAGACGAGCATCGTGAGGATGTACGGCAGGCTCTGCACCAGTGTGGGCGGCAGGAGCTTGCCGCCGCCGAGCAGCACCTCGGTGGCCTGGAAGGCGCCGAACAGTAGCGTGGCGCCCAGCACGCCAAGCGGGTGCCACTTGCCGAAGATGAGCGCCGCCAGGGCGATGAAACCGCGCCCTCCCGACATCTCGCTCACGAACTGGTTGAGGTTCCCTATCGACAGGTAGGCGCCGCCCAGGCCCGCCAACACCCCCGACAGCATGACGCCAACGTAGCGCATGCGCGTCACGCTGATGCCCAAGGAGTCGGCCGCCTCGGGGTGTTCCCCCACGGCGCGCAGCCTCAGGCCGAACGGGGTGCGGAACACCACGAACCACACGAGCGGCACCAGCAGGAAGGCGACGTAGACGAGGACGCTGAACTTGAGGCCGGGGATGCCGAGGAGACTGATGTCCGGCAGGCGGTTCTTGACGGGGTCGGAGATGGAGGTGTTCTGGTAGAGGCCCGCGAGCACGACGGCGGGGATGCCCAGCCCCATCAGGTTGATGGCGGTGCCCGAGATGATCTGGTCGGCCTTGTACTTGATGGAGACGAGGGCGTGCACCCCGGCGACGAGCGCGCCGAGCACCATGGCCGCGAGGAGGCCGAGCCAGGGGGCGTACCAGACGCGCGCGGACGGGTTGGCGGCCACGAACGGCGCCTCCACCAACTGCGTGACGACGGCCGCGGCCAACGCGCCGAAGAGGATGATGCCCTCCAGCGCGATGTTGACGATGCCGGAGCGCTCGCTGAACAGCCCGCCGAGCGCCGCCAGCAGGAGCGGAGTGGTGGCGCGGATCATGGAGGAGCCGAGCGCGAGCAGCAAGACGACGTCCACGTCAGGCCTCCTCGGGCGCTTCCGGCGCGGAGCCGACGGGGCCGCTTCGCCGCTCGCCCCAGCTGAGCGGGTCGACCATGCGGGCGGGCAGGAACCCCTTGGCGGCGATGAACAACACCACCAGCGCGAGGATCATGCTGACCACGTCGCGCGTCAGGTTGGGGAAGGTGATGTTGAGAACGGAACCGCCGTACTTGAGGACGCCGAACAGGAAGGCGGCCGCCACGATGAACGCCGGCTGGTTGAAGCCGAGGAGGGCGACGGCGATGCCGTCGAAGCCGTCGCTGGTCGGGATCGACTGCCTGAGCGCGTAGTCCTCGAGCGCTCCGCCCAGCACGTAGTGCGTTGCGGTCAGGCCGGCCAGCGCGCCGCTGATGGTCATGGCCAGCACCGTGTTGCGCGCGATGCGCGCGCCGCCATACTCCGCGGCGCGCGGCGAGAGGCCGACGGCGCGGAGCTCGTAGCCCCAGCGCGTCTTGAAGAGGAAGACGTGCACGAAGGCGGCCATGAGCAGCGCCAGGAGGAACGACAGGTTCAGCTTGGTGGGCGGTATCGCCGTCGGCGTGGAGTTCCAACCGAGCAGGGCGGCCAGGCCGTAGGCGGCGGCACCGAGCGCCGCCGCGCCGACCAGCCGCGCCGGCCACCGCCGCAGGCGCCGGAACCGCGGCAGGACGAACAGCCCGAGCAACGCGGCGACGGCGGCCGCCACGGCAGCGTAGTCGACGGGGATGACGTTGACGCCGCCGCGATCGATGCCGAGCACGGCGGGGAGGCTGGGGATGGTGGCGGAGGGGTTCAACGACTTGGACTTAGGCTCGTTGCCGGGGACCTTGAAGGGCATCTGCACCGTCACGGGCGCGTCGCCGGGCCGCGGCAGGCCGGCGACGACGCAGCCGGCCAGTAGCACGGTGGCGCCGACCGCGAAGGCGACCCGCGGCGCCCGGCGCGACGCGCGCCTCACGCCCCTGAACGCGAGCAGCAGCAAGACCACGACCACGAAGACGCCGACGACGGCCAGTAACCGGAGCGCCGCCGCCGCGAACACGTTGCCGGAAGAGAGGATGAAGAGCAAGGCCGAGGCGGCCACGAAGTTGAGCAGGATGGTGTTGATGACCTCGTTGGCTCCGAAGCGCGCCTTCAGCCAGCCGGGCAACGCCCCCCAGAGGCCGCCGCCGAGCGCGGCCGCGAGTATGGCGAGCGGCAGCACCACGAACTTGGGTCCTGGGATGTAGAGTCCGCCGAACATGGCGAAGATGGCCCCCATGACCATCTGGCCGGGCGCGCCGATGTTGAAGAGCCCCGCCTGGAAGCCGAAGGCGACGGCCAGGCCCGTGAAGATCAGCGGCGTGGCGAACTTTAGCGACTCGGCGAAGCCGTTCACGGTCCCGAGCGAGTCGTGGAACATGGAGTAGTAGGCGTACCAGAGGGTATCGAGCCGCCCCACCAGCCGTTCGAACGGACCGCCGAGCTGCACGCTCGAGCCCAGCGGCGTGGGTTGGAGGGCGAGGATCACGACGGCGGCCGCGAGGAGCGCCAGCAGGATGGCGGCCGTCGGCACGGCGGCCGAATGCAGGAGCCGGTCCACCACCCCGGGCATGCCGCGCACGGCCCGCAGCCCGAACAGCATGGCGATGCCGCCGGCCACGATGGCGAGGAAGGCGGCGGCCCCGAAACCGGCGTTCGTGTAAGGCAGGCGCCTGATGACGAGCCCCGCCGCGTCCACGACGGCCACGTTCTCCGTGAGGCTGCGTTCGTCGACGGTGGCGAGGGCGGCTTCGAGCTTGGCGACGTCGTAGGCGGGCCGCGGCCGTTCGATGGCACCGCGCAGCTCGGCCTCGAAGGCGCCCGTGCGAGCCGCGTCCACGGCGGTGGTGAAGCTCTGTAGGCCCCACCCCGTGCCCGCCACCAGCACCAGCCCGGCGGCCAGCCAGGCGAGGCGCCGCGGCCGCTCCTTGAGGAGCGCCCCCGCGCCGATGCCGGCCAGGCCGAGGAGGGTGACGACGAGCACCGCCCCTCGCTGGGGGAAATCTACGGGGTCGGTGCGGCCGGTGAAGTCGAACGTGCGGCCGTCCAGCATCATGACGGCGCTGCGCGCGCCCGTCTCCCGGTTCACGGCGCCCCACGGCGCGACGAACACCGCCAGCAGCGCCACCGCCGCCAGCACAAGCAGTGCCAACCGTTCAGTCACGGGGGCCATCATACGGGTCGGAGCGTGGGCGGGAGCCCGGCCGCCAGCCGGGAGCGTGGCCGCCAGCGAGGAGCGTGACCGCCGCGCGGGCGCCACGACCCGCGCCGGCGACCT
>JACFNR010000003.1:49788-73710 GCA_019454765.1 Trueperaceae bacterium
CCGCCAGCGAGGAGCGTGACCGCCGCGCGGGCGCCACGACCCGCGCCGGCGACCTACCGCCTCACCAGGACCCCCGAACGCACCAGCGCCCCGAACGCCTCACGCTCGTCGCCCACGTCGACCTCAGGCGTGACGAGCAGCTGGTGTCGGTAGCCGGCGCGCACTATGGCGGCCCGGACGCGCCGGACGTGGCGACGCACCTCGTCGCGGTAGGCGGCGGCCTCCTCCGGGCCGGCGTCGAGCCTGGCACCCGTCTCCACGTCGTGCAACTCGAAACGGCCGGCCGGCGGGTCGAGCTCGCGCGCGGACACGAGCTGTAGGAAGCCGACGTCGAACCTGCGCGAGCGCAACGCCACGAGGCTCGGTTCGATGGGCGCGTCCTCGAGGAGGTCGGAGACGAAGATCACTAGCGCTCGACCGCGCACCGCGGGCAGGCGCCGGGCGAAGCTTACGAGCCCGCTGAGTGGACCTTGCGCCTCCCCGGCCAGGAGGGTCGCGGCGTCGAGGAAGGCCCATGTTGCCGCCATGCCGCGGCGCCCGCGGGCGCGTGGCGTGGCGCTCCCGTCCAGCAGGTGCAGTTGGGTGGGCGCGTCGCGCTGAGCGACGTAGGAGAGGAGGCGCACCAGGGTGCGGGCGTGCTCGAGCTTGCCGTCTTGGCCCATGCTGCGCGTGGTGTCGAGCAGCAGGTGCAACTGCACGGCCCTCTCGGCCTGGTAGAGGCGGGTGGTGAGCCGCCCGGTGCGGGCGTACACGCGCCAGTCGACGTAGCGGAGCTCGTCGCCGGGTTGGTACGGCCTGAAGTCGTGGAACTCCACGCTCTGGCCGCTCTCCGTGGAACTGCGCTCGCCGCCCACGCGCGAGAGCGCGCGCGAAGCGAGCGCGTAGCGGTCGAGGAGGGCTCGGGTGTGGCCCGCCAGCACGGCTCAGCTTCCCTTCTCGGCCTGGGCGATTACCTCCTCCAACACCGCGTCGGGCGTCACGCCCTCGACCTCGGCCTCGAAGCTCAGGAGCAGCCTGTGGCGGAGGGCGGGCACGGCGGCCCGGCGCAGGTCGGCGAGCTCGACGTTGGGCCGGCCCGCCGCGAGGGCGAACCCCTTCGCGGCCAGGGTCACGGCCTGGGCGCCGCGCGGGCTGGCGCCCAGCCGAACCAGCTTGTGAGCGTGGGTCGCCTCGACCAGGCGCACCACGTAACGCAGCGCGGGCTCGGCGACGGCCACCGCGCGGAGCATGGCCTGGAGCCGCAGGAGGTCCGCCTTGGCAATGACCTCGTGCGCCTGCGGTTCGCTGCTGCCGGTGGTGATGATGAGGATGCGCTCGAGCGTGGCGGCGTCGGGGCGCTCGGTGATCACCTTGAACAGGAAGCGGTCGAGTTGCGCCTCGGGCAGCGGGTAGGTGCCCTCCATCTCCAGCGGGTTCTGGGTGGCCAGCACGACGAACGGCTCGTCGAGCGCGTAGCGGCGGCCCGCCACCGTGACGGCGCGCTCCTGCATGGCCTCGAGCAGGGCCGACTGCGTCTTGGGGGTGGCGCGGTTGATCTCGTCCGCCAGTAGGACGTTGGTGAAGACCGGCCCGGGCTGGAACTCGAAGCGGCTCTCGTGACGGGCCTCGATGAAGACGTTGGTGCCGGTCACGTCGGCCGGCATCAGGTCCGGGGTGAACTGGATGCGGTTGTACTCGAGGGCGCACGCGTCCGCGAAGGTGCGAACCAGCTTCGTCTTGCCGAGGCCGGGCACGCCCTCGAGCAAGACGTGACCGCGCGCCAGGGCGGCCACGATCAGCTCCTCCACCACCCGCTCCTGTCCGACCACCACGGCGGAGATCGCCGTGACGAGGCGCCGGAACGCCGTGGCGAAGTCGTCGCCGGTGAGGCGCGGCGTTGTGGGGGGTACGTCCGTCATCGTCACCTCGGGAGGGCGCGGGCGCGCGTGGAGCAGCGCGGCGGGGCGCCTTGGGTAGGGGGAGTATAGCCACGCCGCCCCCGCCACGCCGTCTCGGCTAGGTCACTGCCTATGACGCCCGGGCATACGGGTAGACTGGTCGGCGTATGAGACCGGCCTACGGGCGTGTGACCCTGCGGCCGCTGGAGGAGTTCTCCGACGCCGACTGGCGCCGCCTGCAGAGCCACTTCCGCGACCCGGAGATCGCCTACTTGAACGGCACGCCGCCCAACCGCATGCCGCTATGGCTGCTCAAGCGCCTGTTGAAGAGCGACTCCAAGCGCTCGGACCGCGCCACCTTCGGCATCTTCGACGAGCGCGACGACTTCATCGGCACCACCGAGCTGTACGACGTGCGTGGCGACCAGGCGACGCTCGGCATCATCATCGGCGAGCGCACGCACTGGGCGACGGGGTACGGTCCCGAAGCCATGCACGCCCTCCTCGGCTACGCCTTCGACGCCCTCGGCATGGCCCTGGTGCGCCTGAACACCTTCGGCGACAACGTCCGCGCCCAGCGCGCCTTCAAGAAGGTGGGGTTCCACGAGGTCGACAGGCGGGTCGACGCCTCGGGCCGCGTCGACGTCCGCATGGAGCTGCTGCGCGCCGACTGGCGCCCCGCCCCCGCCCCTCGCGTGACGGGGCAGTCCAAGGTGCCCCTCACCTGACGCGCGCTTCGCGCGCCGGGTCAGTCGCTGCTGCCCTCGAAGTAGTCCTTCACGGCTCTCGCCGCGGCCAGTCCCACTCCCGGCACGGCGGCGAGCGTCTCGAGTTCCGCCCCCTTCAACTCCTCCACGCTGGAGAAGTGAGCGAGGAGCGCGTCGCGGCGCTTAGGCCCGATCCCGGGCACGTCGTCAAGCAGCGAGCGCGTGGCCGACTTCCCGCGACGCTGGCGGTTGTAGCCGACGGCGGTGCGGTGCGCCTCGTCGCGCACGTGCATCAGTAGCCGCAGTGCAGGGTGGCTGAGCGGCACGAGCACCTCCTCGCCCGCCTCGGTTATGAGCGTCTCCTGCTTCTTGGCCAGGCCGACGAGTGGCACCGTGACGCCCGCGTCTGCGAGGGCGCGCTTGGCCGCGCCCAACTGCCCCTTCCCCCCGTCGATCAGCAGCAGGTCGGGCGGTGGGAGCTTGTCGGCCAACGCTCCGGTGAAGCGCCGGTAGACGACCTGGTGCATGCTGAAGAAGTCGTCGGCCTTGTCGAGGTCGCGGATGCGCACCCGGCGGTAGTCGCTCCGCTTGGCGCGTCCCCCCTCGAAGGCCACGATGCTCGCCACGGTGTGTGTGCCCATCAGGTTCGAGATGTCGTAGCCCTCGATGCGCCACGGCGGATCCCGCAGGGCGAGGAGCCGCTGCAGGTCGCCCACGCCCGGCGCCTCGCCGCGCCGCTCGAGCAGGGCGATCTCGGCCTCGACGCCCGTGACGGCGTTGCGGCGCGCCAGCTCGATGAGCTCCACCTTGTCGCCCCGTTGCGGCACCCTCACCTCGACCTTCTTGCCGGCGCGGGCGCTCAAGAAGCGGTGCCACACCTCCTGGTCGAGCTCGGATGGCGGCAGGAGCACGCGCGGCGGGAGCTGCGTCGCCACGCCGTAGTAGTCGCCCATGAACCGCTCGAGGATCTCGCCGTCGTTGGCGTTCTCGGCGTTCGTCATCAGGCGCTTGTCGCGCCCGACGACCCGGCCGCGGCGCATCTGGAAGAGCTGCACCATCGCCACGTCGCCCGCCTTCGCCACCCCGAGGAAGTCGAGGTCGTCGCTACCGGCCATCACGACGCTGGTGTCGTAGCCGGTCAGGCGCTTTACGGCGTCGAGCCGGTCGCGGTAGGTGGCGGCCAGCTCGAAGTCGCGGCGTCGCGCCGCCTCGCGCATCTGCCCCTCCAGCCGCTCGACGATCTCGCCCACGCGCCCCTCGAGGAAGGCCTTCACGTCGGCGACGACCAGCGCGTACTCGGCCGGGTCGGCCCACCCGACGCACGGCGCGAAGCAGCGACCCATGTGGTAGCGGAGGCAGGGGCGTTTGCGGCTCTCCATGGGCACGCCGCTGTTCTTGCGCAGCTTGAAGACGCTATAGACGAGGTCGAGGACCTGCCGGACGGCGCCCGCGCTGGGGTACGGCCCGAAGTAGGTGCCGCCGTCCTTCACGACCGTCCGCGTGAAGATGAGCGTGGGGTACGCCTCGTTGGTCAGCTTGAGGAACGGGTAGCTCTTGTCGTCCTTCAGCAGCACGTTGTAGTGAGGCAGGTGCCGCTTGATGAGGTTGGATTCGAGGATCAGCGCCTCGACCTCGTCCTGCGTGACGATGAACTCGAGGTGACGGGCCGCCCGCGTGAGGAGGCGCGCCTTCTGTCCCGCCTGCCGCCCGAAGTAGCTGCCGACGCGGCTACGCAGGTTCACCGCCTTGCCGACGTAGAGCACGGTCTCGTCCGCGCCGTAGAACAGGTAGCAGCCGCTGGAGGTAGGGAGGACGGGCAGGTCGCCGCGCTTCACGTGCCGATTCTACGGTGGGGTGCCGCCGCCTCCGGTCGCGCCCCGGCGTCAGAGGTCGAGCAGCATGGCCTCGGGGTTCTCGAGCAGGTCGATGACGCGGCTCGTGAACATGGCGCCCTCGGCGCCGTCCACGAGGCGGTGGTCGAAGGAGAGGCTCAGGTAGAGCATCTGCCGCGCCGCGATGCTGTCGTCGGGGAGCACCACGGGGCGCTTCTTGATCGAGTGGACTCCGAGGATGGCCGCCTCGGGCACGTTGATGATCGGGAAGGAGAAGAGCCCGCCGAGGCTACCGATGTTGGTGATCGAGAAGGTGCCGCCCTTCATGTCGTCGGGCGCCAGTCTGCCGGCCTTGGCGGCGTCCGCCAGCCGGTTCACGTCGGCAGCCAGCTCGGCGATGGTGCGGGCGTCCACGTCGCGCACCACGGGCACGACCAGCCCCGCCTCCGTGGCCACGGCCATGCCGAGGTTGTAGTAGCTCTTGCGCACGATCTCGTTCGTCGCCTCATCCAGGCTCGAGTTCAGGGCCGGGTACTCCGCCAGGGCGGCGGCGACGGCCTTCATGACGAACGGTAGGTACGAGAGCCTGACGCCCCTGGCGGCGGCGCGCGGCTTGAGCTTGTCGCGCAGCGCCACGAGCGCCGTGACGTCGGCCTCGTCCACGTGCAGCGCCCGCACGGTGTGGAGGTGCGAGGCGACCATCTGGTTGGAGATCAGGCGTCGCAGGCCGCGCAGCGGCACGCGCTCCTCGCGCGCCTCGTAGCCGGCGGGCGTCCGGTAGGGCGGCACGGGCGGCAGGCCGCCCTGCGCGGCGGCCGGCGCGGGGCCGGCAACGTGCTCGCGGACGTCGTCGACGCGCACCCGGCCGTGCGGGCCGCTACCGACCACCGCGGCCACGTCGACGCCTAGCTCGCGCGCCAGGCGGCGGGCCGCAGGGACCGCGACGACCCGCCCGTACGGCCCCCGCGCCCCCGGAGTCGGCATCGCGGCTGCGCGTGGGGCCGCCTCGGCAGTGGCGGCCCCGGCGCCCGCCCTGGCGCCGGGCCGCCGCAGTCGCGGCAACTCCTGGTCGCCCTTGTCGGCCGCCGGCTTGAAGAGGCTGAGGCTCTCGCCGTCGTCCGCCGGAGGCGCGCCGGCGGGGCGCTCGGGCGCCGCGGCCGGCGCGGGCGGTGCGGGCGGTGCGGCGGCCGCCACGGCGGCTGCCGCTCCGGCGGCCCCGGCGTCGGCGAAGAGCGCGATGGGGGCGTGCACCTGCACGACGTCCCCCTCGGCCGCCAGCTGCTTGAGCAGCACGCCCGCGTACGGGCTCGGCAGCTCCACCGTGGCCTTGTCGGTGAGCACCTCCGCGACGGGCTGGTCGAGGGCGACCGTCTCGCCCTCCGCCACCAGCCAGCGGACGATCTCGCCCTCCACCACCGATTCGGCCAGTTCGGGCAGCCGGAACTCTCTCGCCATGCGCAACTCCTCGTCGGCCGCGCCGTCGCGGCCGCTCAGTCAGTAATCGAGCGCGTGCTGCACGGCCCGCATGATGCGGGCGGGGCCGGGCAGGTACTCGCGGTCCTGGGCGTAGGGGTAGGGCGTGTCGAAGCCCGTCACGCGGAGCGGGGGTGCCAGGAGCTGGTCGAGGAGCTCCTCGGCGATGGTGGCGGCCACCTCGCTGATGAAGCTCGCGCTCCTGGGCGCCTCGCTGACCAGCACCACCCGACCCACGCGCGCCACCGCCTCGAGCACCGTCTCCTCGTCCCACGGCGCCAGGGACCGCAGGTCTATCACGTGGGGCGAGAACCCCTGCTCCACCAACGCCTTAGCGGCGCGGGTCGTCTCGGCCATCGAACCGCCGTAGCTCACGAGCACCACGTCGTCACCCCGCAGCCTCACGGCCGCCTTGCCTATGGGGATCAGCTCGTCGGGGTCGTCGGAGAGTTCCTCCTTGACGGCGCGGTAGAGCCGCTTGGGCTCCATGAAGACGACCGGGTCCTCGTCCCTGATGGCGCTCTTCAGGAGGCCCCTGGTGTCGGACGGGGTGGACGGGAACACCACCTTGAGGCCGGCCGTGTGCACGAAGTGCGCCTCCGGGCTCTGCGAGTGGTGATGGCCGCCCTTCACCCCGCCGCCAGCCGGCATGCGCACCACCATGGGGGCCGTGAACTGGCCGCCGGAGCGGTACCTGAGCTTGGCGACCTGCGACACGAGTTGGTCGAACCCCGGGAAGACGTAGTCGGAGAACTGGATCTCGGCCACGGGCCGCAGCCCGTGCACCGCCATGCCCAGAGCGGCGCCGATGATGGCCGCCTCCGAGAGCGGCGAGTCGATCACGCGGTCGGGGCCGTACTTATCGAACAGCTTCTCCGTGGCGAGGAACACGCCGCCGCGCTTGCCGACGTCCTCGCCCACCACGACGACGCGGTCGTCGCGCGCCATCTCCTCGTCCAGGGTCCGCGCTATCGCTTGGACCATCGTCACGGCACTCATGTGCGGCACCTTCCTAGTGGCGTCAGCCGAGCAGGTCGGCGCGCTGCTTCGCGAGGGCGGCGGGCACGTCGGCCAGCACGTCCTCGAACATCGCGGCCGTGGGCACCGGACCGGCGGACTCGGCTTCCTTGACGGCGGCGGTCACCTGCGCCTCGAACTCGTCCCTGGCGGCACGCTCCGCAGCGTCGTCCCACTCCCCGCGGCGCTCGAGGAAACGGCGCATCCGGCCGAGAGGGTCGCGCTTGCGCCACCGCTCCACCTCGCCGCGCGGCCGGTAGACGGAGTCGTCGTCGGCCGAGGAGTGCCCGCCGTAACGGTACACGAGCATCTCCACGAGCGCCGGGCCCATGCCGTCGCGCGCCCGCTGCACCACGTCGCGCATCACGTAATAGCAGGCGAGGGCGTCCATGCCGTCGACGAAGTAGCCCGGCATGCCGTAGGCGTGCGCCTTCGTGTAGACGCTCTCGGCGCCCGTCTGCTTCTCGAAGCCGACGCTGATGGCGTAGCGGTTGTTCTGGCACACGAACACGATCGGCGCGCCCTGGGCGGAGGCGAAGTTGACGCCCGCGTGCCAATCGCCCTCGCTGGTGGCGCCGTCACCGAACGTGCAGACGACCACCTGACCGGTGCCGCGCAGCTTGATGCTGATGGCGGTGCCGGCGGCCGGCGGGACGTGCGAGGCGATGGGCGACGCCACGGAGAAGACGTTGAGCTCCTTCGAGGCAGGGTGATAAGGCATCTGGCGACCGCGGCTCGGGTCGGCCAGCGTGCCCATGGACTGACCCATCGACTCGACCGGCGGCAGGCCGACGGCAGTGACCAGGGTGACGTCGCGGTAGTAGGGGAAGAGCCAGTCGAAGCCCGGCTTGATGGCGTGCGCGACGCCCACCTGCGCGGCCTCGTGCCCCGCGCTGGGCGCCACGAAGCTGACGCGACCCTGGCGCTGCAGCCGCCCGAGGCGCTCGTCCATGACGCGCCCGAGGAGCATGTGCCTGTACATCCCGACCAACTGCTCCGTGCCGAGGTCGAGGTCGAACGGGGCGATCCACTCGCCGGCCTCGCTGATTACCGAGATCGGCTCTTCGGTGAACGGCTGGAAGAGCTGGGACTCCAGGATCATACGGGCCTCCCTTCGTTCGTGTTCCGTCCTGCCGGTTCCATGCGGGCCGCCGGCCCCGCACAAGCGAACGCCCCGACGGCTGACGTCGGGGCGAGCGCCGGGCGGGCGCGGACCATGGAGCCGACGTCTAGTAGCGACGCGGCGTGCGCACGGGCGCGAGTCCCGAGGAGGCGCCTCGCGCGGACGCGCGGCGCCACCGGGCAGGCGTGCCCGCTGTTACGCGTGAGGGTGGTCTTCGCCGTGGTCATGTTCGCCTCGTCCGGTTCGCGGGTTCGGCTTCCGCACGCCGACCGTCGCCTCGACCGCGGGGCTGGCTGACCGGCGGTCACGCTCCGGTCGTTCCTTCGAGCGTTGGCACACCATAGCACCCGTCCCGCCTCGGCGCCGTAGCAGACTTCCCACCCGGGGAACCGGCGGCACCACCCCCACGGCGCCCCTCTCACCGAAGTGATATGAGAAGGCGTGCTTGCCCGTCACCCAGGCCCGCGCGGCCCGTCCCCGCGGCCGTCACGCCCTGGCGCCCGCACTGACGGCGGGGCGAGCTGATGTCGCCCCTGCTCCGGGTCCTGCTCGCGCTGGCGACGCTGGCCGCGCTCGTGCTGCTCGCGGCCGTCACGTCGAGCAGCGCCTGGCTGTGGCTGCTGCTGGCGGCCGCGGCGCTTCTCGTCGTCTACGCCCGCAGCGGCGCCTACGCCGCCCTGCTGGTGGGCGGGCTCCTGGCGGGGGCCGCCGTGGGCACGCTCCTCGAGGTGGCGTTCAGGTGGCAGGGCTCGTTCCTGGTCAGCGTCGGCGCCGCGGCCCTCACGGTCGAGGGCCTCGAGAGCCGGCCCGGACACTGGCCGTTCGTGTTCGGCGTCGCCTTCCTCCTCGTCGGCGCCGTCGTGACGCTGGCCCAGTTCGGTCCGCGCGGTTACCTCGCCGCCAGCCTCGCGGCCGCCGCCGTCACGGTCGCCGTCACGGTCCTGCGGCGGCGTTAGCCCCGTCGGACCGCAGGCGTCCCCGGTAAGCCCCAGCCAGCGGGTAGACTGGCACTCGACTGAAGACCGCGTGAGCGGCGGAGGAAACATGGAACAAACCATCAACAGGGGCCTGGACGGCGTCTACATCGACACGAGCGGCGTCTGTTTCATCGACGGCGGCAAGGGTCAACTCGTCTACCGCGGTTACGACATCAACGAGCTGGCCGACAAGGCGAGCTTCGAGGAGGTCGTGTACCTGCTGTGGCACGGCGCGCTCCCCGACTCCGCCCAGCTCGAGGCGTTCAAGGCCGCGATCGCGCCGCACTACCACGTGCCCGACGCCGTCTACGACCTCTACCGCGCGCTGCCGCAGGGTCACTCGCCCATGCACGCCATCCGCACGGCGGCCTCCCTGCTCGCGCCCTACGACGAGGACCCCGACGGCGTCGACGAGGCGAACGTCCACCGCATCGGCACGAAGCTCCTGGCGCAGTTCCCCACGCTCACGGCCGCCTTCGAGCGGGTGCGGCGCGGCCTCGAGCCGGTTGCGCCCCGCAGCGACCTGAGCCTGGCGGGCAACTTCCTCTACACGCTCACGGGCGAGGAGCCGTCGGCCGCCGCCACGCGCGTGATGGACGTCGCGCTCGTGCTACACGCCGAGCACGGGTCGAACGCCAGCACCTTCGTCGCGCGCGCCACGGCCTCCACCCTCACCGACGTCTATAGCGCCATCACGGCGGCCGTCGGCGCCCTCAAGGGCCCGCTGCATGGCGGCGCCAACACGGCCGTCATGAAGGCCCTCGAGGGGATCGGCAGCGTGGCGGGCGTCGAGCCTTACGTCATGAACATCCTCTCTCAGCCCGGCGGTCGCGTCATGGGCTTCGGGCACCGCGTCTACAAGGTGCTCGACCCGCGCGCGCAGATCCTCAAGGAGGTCAGCCGCCAGCTGGCCAAGGAGTCGGGCGACTCGAAGTGGTTCGACATGAGCCTCGAGATGGAGCGGGTCATGGACCGCGAGATGGCCAAACGCGGCAAGGCCGTCAAGCCCAACGTCGACTTCTTCTCGGCCTCCGTCTACCGCATGCTCGGCTTCCCCGGCGACATGTACACGCCCATCTTCGCCGTGGCGCGCGTGCCGGGCTGGATGGCGCACCTTTACGAGCAGTACGCCGACAACCGCATCATGCGCCCCCGCCTGGTCTACTCCGGCCCGATGGGCCTGAAGTTCAAGCCGCTCGCCGAGCGCTGAGGCGCCGCAGGGAGGGCGCGGCCCGCTCACGGGGCGGCGGCGCGCACCTCCAGCGACGCGACGAACGCCCGCAGCCACCCCGCGTACCTGGCGGGGTCGTGGTTCCACGCCTCCACGTGCTCCACCCCCGGTAGCCGCAGGTAGGTGAGGGGCGTGCGCACCTCGCGCGCGAAGGCGTCCACCGCGCTGACGGGCACCGTCGAGTCCTCCTCGCCGGCCACGAGCAGCACCGGCACGCCGATGCCGCCGGCGGTGCGCGCCTGCTCGAGGCCCGCGAAGTCGACGCCCGTCCGCAACCCAGCCACGAACAGCGCGAGGCGCGTCAGCGCGCCGGGGAACGGCAGGCCGGCCTTGACGGCGCCGACCTCGACGACGTCGCTCGGGCTCACCAGGGGCGAGTCGAGCACCAGCCCGACGACCTCCGGCGCCGGCGCCGGCCAGCGCTCCAGCGCCTCGAGCGCCACCGCGCCGCCCATGGAGAGCCCGTAGAGGATCAGGCGGCCGTGACCGCGCCGCGCCAGCTCCAACGCGCCCACCAGGGCGTCCTGCCATTCGCTCGCGCCGTAATGGTAGAGGCCGTCCGGGCTGGGGTCGCTGGCGTCGTGGTTGCGGTAGGCGAGCGCCAGGACGGGCAGGCCGAGCTCGTTGAGGGCCTTCGCGAAGCGGAGCGTCTCGATGAGCTCCCCGCGCCTGCGCCCGTGCAGGAGGAGCACCGCCGTCCCCTGCTCCGCCGGTAGGTACCAGGCCCGCAGCCCGCCAACGGGTCCGTCGAGACGCAGCTCCTCGTAGGCGATGCCGAGGTCGGTGGCCGGGTCGTGCCGGTAGTAGAAGTTGTCGATGCGCCCCTTCAACCCCGCGGCGGGTGGCGCGCCCTCGCGCAGCTCCACCGCGCGCGTGACCGTGGCGCCGTCGTCGGCCAGGACCTCGCGGAGGGCCCCGTGACCGCCCTCCCACAGCAGCAGGTAGGCGCCCGCGGCGCGGGCGTTGGCGTGCTGCGCGGGCGCCGCGCCGCCAGGGAGCTCGACGCCGTACCTACCGCCCGTCAGGTCGGTCACGCGACCCAGCTCGAACTCGGGCGCCAGCCCGTAGGGTTGGGGCACGACGACGCGGCCCGCCAATACCCACCCCACCGCGCCCAGCGCGAGCACGGCCAGGACGGCGAGGGCGACAACGGTCCACAGGAGCACCCTGAGGCTCACCAGTCGACCGAGCCGTACGTGTCCTCGC
This sequence comes from Trueperaceae bacterium, assembly GCA_019454765.1. NCBI lineage: Bacteria > Thermotogati > Deinococcota > Deinococci > Trueperales > Trueperaceae > Trueperaceae bacterium. The sequence continues at coordinate 61,232 of JACFNR010000003.1, forward strand.
GGTCGGGGCTGGTCGAGAACATGGCGACCGGGACGCCCGTGTGCGCCTCGATGAGGCTCAGGTAGTCGTGGACCTCGCGCGGCAGCGCCGAACGGTGCCCTAGCCCGCGCAGCTCGCCCCAGCCGGGCAGCTCCTCGTACACCGCCCCGCCGGGGCCGTGATCGACGGCGACCCGCACCCGCTCCAGGCCCGAGAGCACGTCGAGCTTGGTCACCACCAGGCCGTCGAAGCCGTTGACGTCGCAGGCGAACCTGAGCTGAGGCAGGTCGAGCCACCCGACGCGCCGCGGCCTGCCCGTCGTGGTCCCGAACTCGTCCCACTGGTTGACGCCCGTTCCGCGCAACCGCGCGGCCATGGCCTCGTCGGTGACCTCCGTCGGGAACGGCCCGTGGCCGACGCGGCTCGTGAACGCCTTCACGACGCCGTACACGCCCGTGAGGGCCTTGTGGCTCACCCCCGCACCCACGAGGATGCCGCCGACGGTGGGGTGGCTCGACGTGACGTACGGGTAGGTGCCGTATGCCAGGTCGAGCATGGTGCCCTGCCCGCCCTCGAACAGCACGCGCTCGCCGCGAGCGAGCGCGTCGCGCGTCAGCGCGCCCGTGTCGGCGACGAGCGGCGCAAGGCGGTCCCTGACCTCGGCGAGCTCGGCGAAGGCCGCGTCGACGCTCGTCCAACCGACCCGCGCGGTCGAGTTCGGCTTGGCCTCGAGCAGCCGCGCGAGGCGCTCGCGCAGCACCGCCTCGTCGGTGAGGTCGCCGGCTCGCACGCCGATGCGGCGCGCCTTATCGGAGTAGGCGGGGCCGATGCCGCGACCCGTGGTGCCCACGAAACCGCCCCCCTCGTCGTTCTTCTTGTGATGCGGCAACACGAGGTGCGCCTCGGTCGACACGAGCACGCGCCCGGGGTCGCGGCGGGCGCTCAAGGCGTCGAGCTCCTCGAGGAAGGTCCACGGGTCCACCACCATGCCCCCGCCCAGCACCGACGTCGGCCCGTCGTGCAGCGTGCCGCACGGCAGGTGGTGGAGCTTGAAGACCTCGCCGCCCACGACCACCGTGTGCCCGGCGTTGGCCCCGCCGGAGTAGCGCACGACCAGGTCGGCCTCGGCCGCCAACGCATCGACGACCTTGCCCTTGCCCTCGTCGCCCCACTGGGCGCCGATCATCGCGATTCCAGGCATTCACCCTCCCCGCCGGCCGCGGCGCGCCGCGCCCGGCACCGGCATCCGTACCCGGGAGCGTACCAGGTGCCGCCGGCGCGGCGACGGTGGCGGGCGGAACGCCGCGGGGGTAGCCTGGGGGGCGTGACCGACTCCCTCAGGCCCCGCGTGCTCTTGAGCACGGGCACCAGCAACCGCACCACCGGCCTCCTGCGCGAGGACGCGCTCACGGGCCGCAACTACTCGCAGGCGGTCGCCGCCGCCGGAGGGCTCCCGACCATGGTGGCGGTGCTCGACCCCGCGCTGGCGCCAGCGTTCGCGGCCGGGCACGACGCCCTGCTGCTGACGGGCGGCGCCGACGTCGACCCGGCGCTGTTCGGAGCCGCTCCCCACCCGGACCTCGGCAGCGTCGACGAGCGGCGCGACGCCTTCGAGCTGGCCCTCTACAGCGCCTTCCGCGCCCTCGGCAAGCCCGTGCTCGGCATCTGCCGCGGGCATCAGGTCATCAACGTCGCGGAGGGCGGCACGCTCCACCAGCACGTGCCGGCGCTACCCGAGGCGTGGCAGCACGACCAACGCGACCTGCGCGGCGCACCGCTGCACCCCGTCCGCCTGGCGCCGGGCAGCCGCCTGGCAGAGGCGTTCGGGACCACCGACGTGAGGACCAACAGCTACCATCACCAGGCGATCGCAGAGGTGGGAGCCGGCCTCAGGCCGGTGGCCCACGCGGGCGACGGCCTGGTCGAGGCCGTCGAGGAGCGCCACGGCTCCTGGGTGCTCGGCGTCCAGTGGCACCCCGAGATGGCGTTCCGCGAGCACCCGGAGCACGCCGCCCCGTTCAGGCTGCTGCTCGCCGCCGTCGCCTTCGCCGGCACCCGGGCCTGAGCCGCGCGCGGGCCTGGCCCGCGCGCGCCCAACCGCGCGGCTAGGCGCGCGTCGCGGCGCCCCAGTCGACGCGCGGCGCAAGGTCCTTGACGATGGTCTCCAGCGCGCGCCGGTCCTCGATGTCGAAGTTGGCCACGGCCGCGCTGTCGAGGTCGAGTACCGCGACGACCGCCCCATCCACCACGATAGGCACCACGATCTCGGAGCGGGAGCGGTCGTCGCAGGCGATGTGGCCCGGGAACTCACGCACGTCGGGCACCACCTGAGTGCGGCGCTCGGCGACGGCGGCGCCGCACACGCCCCGCCCCACCGCGATCCGCACGCAGGCGGGCCTACCCTGGAACGGCCCCAGCACCAGCTCGCCCCCCTTCAACAGGTAGAAGCCGGCCCAGTTCAGGTCGGGCACGTGGTCGAAGATGGCGGCCGCGGCGTTGGCGAGGTTCGCCAGCCAGTCGTCCTCGCCCTCCGTGAGGGCGAGGACGTAACGACGCAGCGCCAGGTAGCGGTCGTTCTTGCCCGCGCCCGCCCCGAGCGGCGGGACGTAGGCGACCTCGGCGCCGGGCGCGCCGCTGCCGGCCGGTCCGGGGGGAGTGGTGGGACGCATGTCCAAGAGGTTACTCCCGGACGCCCTGCCCGGATGGCGCGAGCCGGACGCCCCACGTTGACACCGGGGCCGCACCTGTTACACTCTGCGCCATGACTAACCCGCTCCAGGGAGGTGGTGCCATGGACGATGGCTACGGCTATGCCTACGCCCGTCGCTTCGACCGCCCCTCCCTAGCGGCAGGTAGCGCCCGGCCCTAGGCCCGGGCGCGCCCCCAGCACAACCAGTACCCACCCGCGGCGGCGCAACGCTTCGCTGTCCGGGCTTCGCGGGTCCCACGCTCACCAGGCCCGGCCCTCCGCGCCGGCCTCGGCCCACCCAGGAGTTTCACCATGGTCATCGTCATGGCCAAGAACGCCCCTCAGGAATCGCTGGAGCGCGTCCTCGGCGAGATCAAGCGGTTGGGGTTCACGCCCCACGTGAGCGCCGGGGAGTCGCGCACCCTCGTGGGCGCCATCGGCCCCGCCCCGACGGAGGAGGTGCGTGAGCACCTGGCCGCCCTGCAGGGCGTCGACACCGTCATGCGCATCTCGAAGCCGTACAAGCTGGCCTCGCGCGAGTTCCGGCACGACGACTCGAGCGTCACCATCGGCACGCCCGGGCGCGGCGCGGTGAGGACGGGCAACGGGACCTTCGTCGTGGCCGCCGGCCCCTGCGGGGTCGAGAGCGCCGAGCAGCTCGCCGGCGCGGCCGCGATCGTCAAGAAGCATGGCGGCGCCGTGCTGCGTGGCGGCGCCTACAAACCGCGGACCAGCCCCTACGCCTTCCAGGGGCTGGGCGAGGAGGGGCTACGGCTCCTCGCCGAGGCGCGGGAGGAGACCGGCCTGCCCATCGTCACCGAGGTGACGGCGCCCGAACTGGTGGCCACGGTCGCCGCCACCGCCGACATGCTCCAGATCGGGGCGCGCAACAGCCAGAACTTCGCGCTCCTGGCCGAGGTGGGCAAGGCGGGCAAGCCGGTGCTCTTCAAGCGCGGCATGAGCACCTCGATAAGCGAGTTCCTGCAGGCGGCCGAGTACGTCCTCAGCCAGGGGAACGCGAACGTGGTGCTGTGCGAGCGCGGCATCCGCACGTTCGAGACGAGCACGAGGTTCACGCTCGACGTGAGCGCCGTCCCGGTGCTGAAGGAGCTGACGCACCTGCCGGTGTGGGTCGACCCGAGCCACGCCGCGGGCCGGCGCGGCCTGGTCCCGCCCCTCGCCCTGGCGAGCGCGGCCGCCGGCGCCGACGGGCTCATCGTCGAGGTGCACGCCAAACCCGAGGAGGCCAAGTCGGACGCCGCGCAGCAGCTCGACGACGCCGAGTTCGGGGAGCTCATGGCGCGCCTCAGGGGCGTGGTCGCCGCTCTCGGCAAGAGCCTGTAGGTCAGTGAGACCGCGCGCGCTCTTCGGCACCGTGGTGGTGGCCGGCGTCGGTCTCATAGGGGGCTCGATCGGGTTGGGCACGAGGCAGCGGTTCCTCGCCGACAGGGTGATCGGCTACGACCGCGACCCCGGCGTGCTCGACGCCGCGCGCGGCCTTGGCGCCATCGACGAGGCGCAGCTCGCGCCCGGGCCCTGGCTCCGTCAGGCCGACCTCGTGGTGTTGGCCACGCCGGCGCGCACCATCGTCCCCCTGGGGCGCTCGCTGCTCCCGCACCTGGGCGAGCGCACGATCGTCACGGACGTGGGCAGCGTCAAGGCGCCGGTGGTCGAGGGGATGCGCGGCGCGCGCTTCGTGGGTGGCCACCCCATGGCCGGGAGCGAGCGCGGCGGCGTGCTCAACGCCGACGCTGCGCTACTGGAGAACGCCGTGTGGGTGCTGACGCCCGAGGCGGGTGTCACGGACCCCGCGGCGGCGGCGGCGGTCCTGGCGTACGTGGAGGCCCTCGGCGCGCGGCCCATCCAGGTGGAGCCGGAGCAGCACGACCGGCTGGTGGCGACGGTGAGCCACCTCCCCTACCTGGCGTCGGTGGCGCTCACGGCGCTGGTGGACGACGGCGAGGAGCGCGCCCTCAAGATGCTGCTGGCGGCGGGCGGTTTCCGCGACATCACGCGCGTGGCCAGCGGCGACCCCGTCATGAGTCGCGACATGGTCGCGGGCAACCGCGTGGCCGTGCGGGAGGCGCTGCACGCGTTCCGTGGCCAGCTCGAGCGCCTCGAGGAGCTGCTCGACGCGCCCGACGACCTGCTGGCGGCCGGCGAGGCGGCGAAGCGCACCCGCGACGGCATCCCCATCGTCAGGCGCAGCCTCCTGCCCGCCAGGCACGAGGTCGTTCTCGCCGTGCCCGACCGACCGGGCGAGCTGGCGCGCATCACGGCCGCGTTGGGTGACGCCAACGTGAACGTCAAGGACATCGAGGTGCTCGGCATCCGCGAGACGGGCGGCGCGCTGCGCATGGCGTTCGAGACAGCCGACGACCTGGTGCGGGGCGTGGCCGCACTGCGCGACGCGGGGTACGAGGCGCGGAGCCGCAACGGGACGCACTGACGGGCCGCGCCCGGGTGGCGTGCGCCGCCGCGACGCCTCCATGCCCCCCGCCGGCGTCTGTTACGGTCTGAGGATGCTACCTGAGGCCCAGGGGGCGCCCCACGGGCGCGGCCCCGCGCGAACCGTCCGGACCCTCGCCCGCCGCGCCCTCCTTGCCGCCCTGCTCAGCGCCTTGGCGCTGAGCGCGTGGTCGGGCGCGGCCTTCGCACAAGCCGCCGACCCCGGCGGGGCGCCAGCGCCGACCGGCGAGGCGGACGTCGTCGAGGGGAACCTCGCGGACGACGCCACGCCGGCCCTGTTCTCGGTCGGCCTGGCGGCCGGCTTCCCGTCCTACCAGACGGTGGCGTTGGCCGTGTCGCTGCAGGCCGAGTTCGTGGGGGCGCAGCTGAAGGGGAGCTGGACCCCGGCGGGCGTCTACCTTGGCGGCCAGTTGCGGGTCTACCCGCCCGTGCCCGTGCCGGTGCCCCTCTACCTCGGCGTCGGCGGCGGCGTCTACGGCAGCAACGGCAGCTACCACTTCGTGCTGGGCGCCCACGTCCCGCTCGGCAAGGCGCTCCGGCTCGACCTGGAGGGCGGGGTCGCCAACGTGCCCCAGCTCGCCGAGCGGGCCTGGGTGCCGCACCTCGCCGCGGGGCTGAGCTACGCGTTCCCCGTGTCGCTGGCGCCCGGCGGCGAGGGCCCCGGCACCCGGTCACCGGCGGAGCCTGGCCCGGGCGGCGGCGCCTGCACGGCTCCTGGCGAGCCGGACGGGGATCTCATCCCGGCCGTCATCGACGCGATGGTCGACGACTGGATCCTGAGCGCCAGGGCCACGTACGGCAGCGTCTACCGGGGCCTCGACTACCGCTACTCGATCAAGGGCGTCCGGTTGAGCGGGAACGCGGCGAACGTGACGGTCGCCTACTCGGGCAGCGTGGAGGAGATCCTGACGGGCGCCCGCCACAGCGCCTCGGGCGAGGCCCGCGTGAGGCTCGACTGGACCGGCTGCGGCTGGCGCGGCGGCAGCGTGGAGTACTGACCCCCGAGGTGGCGCAGGCGCGGCCCGCAACGCCTCATGCGTAGGGCGGAGCTGTTCGCCCTGGCGCTGGAGCGCGCCACGACCTACCTGGATAGGCTCCGGCCGGGTTGGCGGGCCGAGGGGCTCTCCGCGCCCGAGCTGACGGCGCTGCTGGAACTCTGGTACCTCCGCACGCGCTTCGCCTACCGCCTGCCCCTCGAGGCCATCGTCGCGGCCTTGGGCTCGGAGCCGGCGTCGTCCCTCCCCGCCGAGCGGGGCGACGAACCGCCCGACCGGTGAGGCGCGCGCCCGCGACCCACCCGGCCCGGGCTCAGGCCAGCTCGAAGAGCGCCGCCATGCCCTGGCCTCCCCCGACGCACATGGAGATGATCCCGCGGGCGGCCCCACGCCGCCGCATCTCGGCGAAGAGGTCCGCGGCGATGCGGGCGCCCGTGGCGCCGAGCGGGTGCCCGATGGCGATGGCCCCGCCGTTGACGTTCAACTTCTCGTCGGGGACGCCGAGCTCCCGCTGGCAGTAGTAGGCCTGGCTGGCGAACGCCTCGTTGATCTCGACGAGGTCGACGTCGTCCAACGACAGGCCGGTCTTGGCGAGGAGCTTGCGGATGGCCGGCACGGGTCCTATGCCCATGACCTCCGGCGCCACGCCCACCACGGCGGCCTGCACGAACCTGACCAGCGGTCGCAACCCGAGCGCCTCCGCCTCGCTGGCGCGCATGATCACCGTCATGGCCGCGCCGTCGTTGAGCGGGCTCGAGTTGCCGGCCGTGACGGTGGCCGCCTCGTCCTGCGCGAACACGGTCGGGAGCGCCAGGAGCTTGGTCAGGTTCGTGCCGGCGCGCGGCCCCTCGTCCTGCGTCAGCTCGACGTCGTGCCACGCGCCTGCCTCGTCCAGCACCCTCGTTGCGACGGGCACGACCTGCTCCGCGAAGCGGCCCGCCGCGCGGGCAGCCAGTGCCTTCTCGTGGCTGGCCAGCGCGAAACGGTCCTGCTGCTCCCGGGTGATGCCGTAGCGGCGGGCCACCTCCTCGGCCGTCTGGCCCATCGTGTGGTACGCGCCCGGCTTCCTGCGCGCGAGCTCCCTGTTGATCGACAGTTGGTGGCCGCCCATGGGAACGCGGCTGGTGCAGTCGGAGCCGCCGGCGAGGACGACCTCGTTCATGCCCGTCGCGACGGAGTGGACGCCCTGCACGATGGTCTGGAGGCCGGAGGCGCAGAACCGGTTGATGGTGGCCCCGGCCACGGCGTCCGGCAGCCCTGCGATCTCGACGGCGAGCCGCGCCAGGTTGTAACCCGCCTCCCCCTCCGGGTGCGCGTTGCCGACCAGCACGTCGTCGACCCGGGCCGGGTCGAGCCCCGGCGTGCGTTCCAGCGCGGCGCGGATGACCAGCGCCGCGAGGTCGTCGGGGCGCGTGTCCTTTAGCATCCCCTTGTGGGCCCGCCCCACGGGGGTGCGGATGGCGGTCGTGATCACCACGTCTTGCACGCTGCTCTCCTCCTCGGTTCGAGCCGGATCGCCGCCGCTCGTGATGCCGTTCGCGGCGTGCAGGCGGCCGTCGGGCGCCTCAGCGCCTCAGTTCGTGTGCCACGGCCTTATCACGATGGCGCCGTCCTTCAGGTGCGCCACCTCCGGACCGTCGCCGGCCGCGTCGTTCCCGCCGGCCTGCGCCAAGGCGTTGCCGATCCGCAGTTGCGGGCTCATGATGCGCTCCGCCCAGATGACGGCCTTGTCGTTGCCGCTCGCGCCCGCGTGGGCGAGCCCTCGGAGGGTGCCAACCACGATGATGTCGTCGTTGGCGAGGATCTCCGCGCCGGCGTTGACGTCGCCCAGGACCACCACCGACCCCGTCGAGTCGATCTTGCCGCCGGAGCGCACCGTTCGCGCCACGATGACGGTCTCGCCCCGAGCCTGGATGATGGCCGTCGGGGGCCGCACGTCGACGAGCTCGCCGCCCGCCGCCGCCACGCGCTCCGCGATGGCAGCGAGCAGACGGTACGGCGTGCGCTCGTTGACCTCGACGAAGACCTTGTCCTGGATCAGCTCGGCGTGCGCGTCGAGCACGGCGGTGACGCCGGTCGCGTCGTCGCCCGGCTCCAAGCTGAGCAGGATGCCACCACGGGTACCTCGGGCTTTCATGATTACTCCGGCACCTCCACGCCTCGCAGCCTCCAGTAACCCGCCAGGAAGTCCCGCGCGATGGGGACGGACACGCGCGAGCTGGAGCCGCCGTACTCGATGAATACCACGACCGCGACCTCGGGAGCCTCGTAAGGTGAGAACCCCATGAACCAGGCGTGGGTGTAGTCGCCGCCGCGCGACGTCTGGGCGGTGCCCGTCTTCCCCGCCACGCTCACCGGGAACACGCGCGGCCCCAGGACGTTGCGCGACGGGAAGTCGGTGAACATCAGCCGCATGCCCTCCTTGAGGGTCGCGTAGTAGGCGCCGGGCACCTCGTGCCTCGTCGGCACGACCGGCACGTCCCCCACCTTGGCCACCAGGTGCGGTTCGGCCGCCACGCCGTCCATGGCGACCGTGGCGATGAGCTGCGCGACCTGAAGGGGCGTGGCGAGGACGTCGCCCTGCCCGATGATGGTGTTGAGGGTGAAACCCGGCAACCAGCCGTGGTCGTACTGCGGCTGCGCCCTCACCCACGCCTGATCCGGGATGCGCCCGGGCTTCTCCTCCGGCAGGCCGACCTCGAGGCGGGCGCCGAAGCCGAAGTCGCGCGCCCGCTCGACCACGTCCGAGATCAAGGGCGCCCACCCCACCCCGAAGTCGGGGGTGACGGCCGCGGCGTGCCAGTAGTAGGTGTTGCAGCTGTCGGCGATGGCCTGCTTGACGTTGTAGGCGCCCTTGCCGTAGGTGTCCCAGTTGCGCCAGGTGATGCCGCCGAAGGTGAAGGTCGCCGAGCACTGGTAGCTGGTGTTCGGCCCCACGTAGCCGTCCTCCAGCAGGGTGGACGACGTGACGATCTTGAAGGTGGAGGCCGGCGCGTACGCCTCCACCGCCCTGTTCGAGAGCGGCATGTTGCGCGAGTCCGTGAGGATGGCCGTGACGGCCTCCGGATCCGACGGCCTGCGCGTGAAGACGTTCTGGTCGAAGGTGGGGGCGCTGGCCATGGCGAGGATCTCGCCCGTGCGGGGGTCGAGGGCGATGATGGCCCCCTTGAGCACGCTCTCCGCGGGCAGGTTCACGCGCGCGCGGTCGGCGTTCACGTAGTGCAGGGCGCCCTTCAGCACGTCCTCGGCCAGGCGCTGCACCCGCGGGTCGAGCGTCAGGGTCACGTCCCGACCGGGGAGCGCCGTCCGCACCACCTTCGACGCCACCTCGGCCCCGCGGTTGTCGACCTCGACGAGGCGCGTCCCCGCCGCGCCGAACAGGATCTCCTCGAGGCCGGCCTCCAGGCCCGTGACGCCCACGAGGTCGTTGTTCGAGTAGCCGGGGTTGCGGGCCGGGTCGGCCTGGGACGTGTAGCCGACGGTCTGCGCCGCCAGGTTGGTGGGGTAGGTGCGCTCGAGCCTCTCTCGCAGGTAGAGGTTGGGGCTGAGCGCCACGCGCTCCTCCACGGCGCTGACGAGCTCGTCAGGGATGTTCCACGCGAGGACGGCGCCGTTCTGCGCCTCCTCGGGCTTGGCGGGGTTGGGTTGCCGCGGCTCCCCCTCCACGCCGAGCAGGGCGGCAAGGTGCTCCCAGTCGTTGATCGGGCCGCCCCGGTACAGGAGGTCGTAGGCGACGCGGTCGTCGGCCAGCACCGTGCCGTCTCGCGCCAGCAGCCGTCCGCGGAGCGGGACGATGTGGCGCTGCTGCGTGGCGTTCTGCACCGAGCGCGCCGTGAACTCCTCGACCATCACGAGTTGCAGGTACATGAGGCGCGCCGCCAGTAGGGCAAGCACGGTGAGGAGGGCCGCGAGGAGGACCCTGATGCGCCCCTGCATCAGCTGGGCCCCTGCATCAGCTGGGCCCCCGCATCAGCTGGGCCCCTGCATCAGCTGGGCCCCTGCATCAGCCGGGCCCCGGCAGGGACGCGCCCCCGCGGAGGCCCGGCGCGCAGCCCCGGCCGCGGCGGCCGGGCGCGGGGGCGCAGGCCGCCAGCGGGTCACAGGAGCTCCTTCTGCAGCACCCGGCTGCGCTCGAGGAGGGCCGCCCCCCACGGCAGCACCAGCAGTCCGGCCGCGACGGTTAGGACGGTCTCCACCAGCGCCACGGCGCCGGCCCGCCCGAGGGAGCCGACGCTTCCCGACAGCCAGACGATCACGCCACCCATGACCACCCACTTGCCGAGACCGGCAACGAACACCACCAGCATGCGCTCGAGCGTGCCCGCGTTGGAGAGCTGGGCGCGCACCATCGACCCCGCCAGGGCCGCCGCGGCCAGGGCGAAGGCGTGTGCCCCCAGGACGCCGCTCCCCACGATGTCCTGCAGCATCCCCACCCCGTAGGCGACGAGGACGAGCTGCCACGGTGGCACCCGCCATAGCAGCGTGAGGACTGCCAGGAGGAACAGGTCGGGAGGCGGGATGGGTGCCAACAACGCCGCGAGGAAGCCCTGCGCCACGACCAGGATCAGGTAGAAGAGCACGAGGCGCACGGCGCAAGTGTAACCAACCGGGCCCGGCCCGACGGTCGGACCCCGGGCGTCACTTCCCGAAGACGTTCGGGAGCTCGTCGAGCGTCACGAGCACCTCCCGCGGCTTGCTCCCCTGGTGCGGGCCGACCACGCCGAGAGCCTCGAGCGAGTCCATCAGCTTGCCCGCCCGGGCGTGCCCCACGGAGAGGCGTCTTTGCAGCCGCGAGACGCTGGCCTGGCCCTCGTTGATGACCAACTCGGCGGCGGGGCGCAGCTTGTCGTCGTTCCAGTCGATCAGGCCGGTGGCGGTCGACTCGTCCGCCGGGGGCGGGTCGAAGTCCGCGCCGTACGCCTCGCCGAAGTCGTCATCGAAGTACTGGCGCCTCAGGAAGTCGGCCAGCCGCTGGATCTCGTTCTCGCTCACGAACGGTCCCTGCAGGCGCACGGCCTTCACCAGGCCGGGCTGGTAGTAGAGCATGTCGCCCATGCCGATCAGGCGCTCGGCGCCCATGGAATCGAGGATGGTGCGCGAGTCGTGGCTGCTGGACACCGCGAACGCCATGCGCGCGGGGACGTTCACCTTGATGAGGCTGGTCAGGATGTCGACCGACGGGCGCTGCGTGGCGAGGATCAGGTGCATGCCGGTGGCGCGCGCCATCTGCGCCAGGCGCATGATGGCCGACTCCACCTCCTTGGGGCTCGTGATCATGAGGTCGGCCAGCTCGTCGATGATGATGGCGATGAAGGGGAGGGGCGGCAGGTCGAGGCTCTTGGCCTTCTCGTTGTACTGATCGAGGTTCTTGGCCCCGAGCTTCGACATCATCTTGTAGCGCCGCTCCATGTGCGTGACCGTCCCGAGCAGGACGCCGGCGGCGTCTGCCGGGTTGGTCACCACCGGCCTGAGCAGGTGGGGGATCCCGTCGTAGGGCGTCAGCTCCACCATCTTGGGGTCGATCATCAGGAGACGCATCTCCGTGGGGAGGAAGCGGTAGAGCAGCGACGAGATGAGCGTGTTCACGGCGACGGACTTGCCGGAACCGGTGGAGCCGGCGATCAGCAGGTGCGGCATGCGTGTCAGGTCGCCCACCATCATCTCGCCGTCGATGGAGCGGCCGAGCACGATGGGGATGCGCGCCTTGGAGCGACGGTAGCTGTTCGACGCCACGGCCTCCCTGAACCGGACGAGCTCGCGGTGGGCGTTGGGCACCTCGAGCCCGATGACGCTCTTGCCGGGGATGGGCGCCTCGATGCGCACGGAGCCGACCGCCATGGCGAGGGCCAGGTCGTCCGCCAGGTTCGCGAAGCGGCTGATCTTCTCGCCCGGCGCCGGTTCGACCTCGAAGCGCGTGACGGACGGCCCGCGCACGGACGAGGTGACGCGACCGCCCAAGCGGAAGCTCGCCAGCGTCTCGTCGATCTGCCGCACGCGCTCCAGGTTCTCGGCAGCCGTGGCCCGTGGGTCGAGGCTCGGCCTCTCGGGCTCGTCCAACAGCTCGAGCGGGGGCACCTGTATCGGGATGGCGCCGACAGCCACCGCGGGCGACTCGCCGACCGGCGGGTCGCGGCGAGGCGCGGCGGCGCCCCCTCCTGCCCGCGCCGGCCCGCGCCCGGCCGGGGCCGGGTTCCCGCCGAACCCATCCGCGGCCCCGCCCGCCCCGGCCCGCGCCCCGACAGCATCGGACGCGTCGAGCACCGCCCCACGGTCCACGGACGCTGCCGCGCCGGCGGCCGCCCCGGCGTCAGGGTTGCCCGCGCCCCCGGCAGGGGCGTGCCCCCGGC
>JACFNR010000003.1:73810-109354 GCA_019454765.1 Trueperaceae bacterium
GCGGCCGCCCCGGCGTCAGGGTTGCCCGCGCCCCCGGCAGGGGCGTGCCCCCGGCCCCCGGTCTGGGCTGCGGCCGGCCCGGCGCCGCCGTCCGGCGGGAGCTCGCCGTCACCGATCAGGGCCGTCTGCCAGCCGGCGTCGGGGCCGGGCGCGGCCGCCGCGGCCATCGCGGCCGCCTGACGTTCCTCCGCCGCCCTAACGGCGGCAGCCTCCGCGTCGAGCGCCGCGCGGTGCGCCACAGCGCGCAGGGCCGCGAGGACGTGGTCACGGTCCCCCAGCAGCCGGCGCCCCTGAGCGTCGATCTCGGCCGCGAGCGTCGCGTGGAAGTCGGCCACGAGCGGGTGGGCGTGATGCGCGGCAAGCGTGGCGTCGAGCTCCTCGAGCACGGGGCGCCAACCGTCGAACCTCGCGGTCACGGCCTCGAGCGCCTCCGCCTCAGCCTCCATCGCCCGGAGTTCCGCCAGCCGCCGCTGATGCCCGCGCGACGCGCCGGCGAGCTGGCGCGGTGACATGCCCTTCAGGGCGCGCTTGTCGACGTCGCGCTCGCGCGACGCGCGTCTGTTCCGCTCCAGCAGGGCCGTGGCCTCGAGCAGCAGCGTCTTGCGCAGCCTGTCGAGCGCGTCGGCGGCCCGACCGCGCTGGCCCACCGGGTCGGCGAGCTGGCGCTTCACGTCGGCGGCCCACACCTCGAAGGTGGTGGCGCGCGCGCCGAACGGATCGTCGCCCGCCGGCGGCCGCGCCCGTTCGGAGTCCACCTGCACCGCCAGGTCGGCCGCGCGATCCTTGGTGAACCCCGCCACCGCGCTCTGCCAGGCGGACAGGTCCGCGCGCACCTCACGCAGCAGCGCCGGCGTCGCCTCCGCCAGGCGCGACCGCGCCGCCTTGACGTCGTCCTGCCAGTGCTCCAGCTCGCGGCTGCCCGGGTACAGCTCCGCCAGGGCCTCCAGGTCGCGACCCACCTCCGTCAGGGCGCGGCGGGCCAGGGCCACGTCGGCCTGGAAGGCGGCGCGGCGCCGCGCCGTCTCGCGCGTGGCCACCAACCAGCGCCAGGCGCGCTTGAGGCCCGTCACGAGCGCCGCCAGGCCGGCGCGGAGGAGGCGCGTCGGGGGCCAACCGGCCAGCAGGTCGAGGCCGACGCTGGCGATCACCACAGCCGGCACCGCCGCGAGCGCGCCCCAGGCGCCACCCAGCCACTCCCTCAGGCCGCGACCCCAATCGCCTGCCGCCGCGGGCGACGCTGCCGCGACCACGCCCCACGCCCCGGCGACGAGCAGGAGGTAGCCCAGCGTCGCGCGCGGCCACCAACGCGGGCTGCGGCGCACGAGGAAGAGAGCGCCGAGGACCACGAACGGAAGCGGCAGGGCGTAGGCGCCGATGCCGAGACGCCCCGTGAGCGCGCGCCGCACCGTGAGCCCCAGCTCGCCCGACGGGAGCTGCGGCACCAGGACGCCGGCCAGGAACGCCCCGACCGTGAGCACGACCAAGCCCACCGCCTCGATGTCCAGGCGGTGGGTGGTGGGTCGCTTCTTGCCGGCGCGGGCTCCCCTCTTCACGCCCGCCAGTCTACCGCCCGCGCGGGCGCCGCCCGGAGAGCGCTCCGGGGTGCGGCGCCCCGGGCCGCGCCGCGAACCGCGCGACGCGTTCCAGGCGCCGGCGGTAATAACGCCGTAAGGCGCGGGATGGGACAATCGGGCCCATGAGGACGCCGGTCCCGACGAACCCAGGGGTGTGGCGCCGCCTGCGGCGACATTCGGGTCCCGCGCTGTGGGCCATCGCGTCCGTCGCCTTCCTGCTGGCCAGCTTCCGCCTGGGCGGGACGGGGCTCTGGCAGGGGTTCCTCCTCGCGACGCCGGTCCTCATCGCGACCGCCGGCCTCGGCTGGCGCGCTGCTCTCTGGCTCACGCCCCTCGCGCTCCTGATCCAATGGTCGGGGCAGCACCTGGGTGGGCCGGCCGCGAGCGCGGCGGACTACCTCCTGCTCCTGGCCGGGTTGGTGCTGGCCACGCTGGCCGGCGACCGGCTCTACCGTGCCTGGCGGCGCGTCGAGCGTAGCGCCCGACGGGCGGGGCGCCGCGCCAAGCTCCTGCAGGAGGCCACGGTGGAACTCAACCTGGCCGCCGACCAGGGGGAGCTGCTGAGGGCGGTCCCACGCCTGCTGGCCGACATCCTGCCGTTCGCGCACGGGGCCGTCTTCGTGCCGGAGGGGGCGGGACTCGCCGTTCACTCGGCCTGGCGCCTGCGCCTCGAACCCGGCTACCTGGTGCCCCTGGGAAGCATCATGGGCCGCGCGTTCCTGACGCGGGAGCCGCAGTACGCGCCCGACACGGCGCTCGATCCGGACTTCATCCAGGCGCCCGACGCCGAGGCCACGCGCAGCGAGCTGGCCCTGCCGGTCGTCGTCGGCGAGCACGTGCGGGCGATAGTCAACCTGGAGCACGCCGAGCCTCACGCCTTCGGCCGCGCGGACCAGGCCGCCCTGGCGGCGTTCGTGCGCATGATCGGCGAGGTCCTCACGCGGCTCGACGCCACCGCGGCGCTCACGCAGAACATCTCCGACCAGCAGTTCATGGCGCGCCTGCAGCACCGCCTCCTGATCGCGGAGACGGTCGCGGAGACGGCCGAGGCCGCGCTGGACGAGGTCATGGCCAAGTTCGACTTCGACGTCGGCGCCGTGCTCGAGCTGCACCACGCCCGCCTTCGCACGGTCGCGGTGCGGGGCAACCCCCCGCCCGAGCTCGCCTCCCGCGTGCGCGACGGCTTCGCTTTCGCCGGGATCCTCAGGCACGCCTGGGAGAGCCGGGAGCTCGTGCTCGCCGACGACCTCACCGCCGGCGGCGACTGGGGCAACGGCACTGAGGCGCGCGCCGTGGCGGCGCTGCCCATCGTCGACCCCACCGGGCAGGTGTTGGCGCTGCTGGCCGTCACCCGCTACCGCGAGCCGCTCCCGCGCTGGGACGCCCGCAGCCGCCAGCTGTTGGCGAGCCTGTCGGCGCCGCTCGGCGCGACCCTCGCCCGCTGCACCCTGAACCGGCAGCTCTTCGCCACGCTCGACGCCATCAGGCAGCTCAAGTCGGCGGACGGCCCCGAGGTGCTGTACCACCGCGCCGCCCAGGCCGCTTTCGACCTCGTGCCCAACGCCGAGGCGGTGTCGATCCTCGTTCGCCACGGCGAGCATTACCACTTCGAGGCGGCCATCGGCTACGACCTCGGCTTCCTGCAGGCGGAGGCGGGGCCGTTCACGTACGAGGAGAACCTGGCCTGGTACCACGGCGAGCTGGAGGACTTCGAGGCGGGCCACGGCCGCATCCTGCGCGGCGCCGAGATCCTGCCCTTGAGCAGCCAGGCGACGCAGTCGCCGGCGGCGACGAAGGAGGGCCGGGTGGCGGAGATGCGGTGTCAGCTGGCGGTGCCCATCGTCGACCAGGGCCAGGTTGTGGCGCTCCTCAACATCGACAACTTCTCTAGCGACGACGCCTTCGGCCAGGGCGCGCTGCGAATCGCGGAGGCGTTCGCGCAGCACGTGACGGTGGTCGTGCGTCAGGCGGAGCAGGTGGTGGCCCTCGAGCGCTCGGCCGTGACGGACGCCCTGACCGGCCTCGGCAACCGCGAGGGGTTCGAGCGGGCGCTGAAGCAGGAGCTGGCCCGCGCCCGCCGTTACGAGCACCACCTCAGCCTGGTGCTCATCGACCTCAACGGCTTCAAGCAGATCAACGACCGCTTCGGCCACGCCGAGGGGGACGTCGTCCTCCAGGACGTCGCGCGTGCCATCCGGGGCACGGCGCGCGGCACGGACCAGGTCTTCAGATGGGGCGGCGACGAGTTCGCCGTCGTGCTGCCGGAGGTGAAGCCGCACGAGGCCGCTGCGGCCGGCGCCCGCATCGCCGGCGTGATCGGAGCGCTGTCGTGCAAGGGCGTGAACCTGTCCGCGAGCTACGGCGTGGCGAACTACCCTGTCGACGGCCTCGACCGCGACGCCCTGCTAGAGTCGGCCGATCACAAGATGTACAAGGACAAGCGGGCGCAGGCCGGCGCCCAGGCTCAGGCGGCACCGCCGGCGTCCTCGC
This sequence comes from Trueperaceae bacterium, assembly GCA_019454765.1. Lineage (NCBI taxonomy): Bacteria > Thermotogati > Deinococcota > Deinococci > Trueperales > Trueperaceae > Trueperaceae bacterium. The sequence goes on from JACFNR010000003.1 coordinate 77,875, forward strand.
CCGCCGAGCCCGTCAGCTCCGCCGAGGGCTCGCTGGGCGCCGCACCCGCGAACGCCGGCCGCGTAAGCAGGTAGTCCTCCGCCACCACCTTGACGAGCGCGACGAGGGGCACCGCCAGTAGCGCCCCGAGGAGGCCCATGAGGCCGATCCCGGCCATGATGGCCAGCATCACGGTGACGGGGTGGAGGTTGGTGTTGCGCGAGAGGATGAGCGGCGAGAGCACGTGCGCCTCGAGCTGGTTGGCCACGAGGAAGACGAGGGCCGCGAGGACGGCGGCCAGTGGGCTGACCGTGAAGCCGAGCAGGATGGCCGGCGTGACGCCGAGGATCGGTCCCAGGTACGGCACGAGGTTGAAGACGGCGGCGAGGAACCCGATGGCGGTGGCCAGCGGGATGCCGATGATGCTCAGGCCGGCCCAGATCATCACACCGAGGACCATGGTGATGAAGAGCTGCCCCCGCAGGTAGCCGCCCACGGCGAGGTCGGCCTTGGCGCTCAGGTCGTCGGCCAGGTCGCGGTACCTGAGGGGCACGAAGCGCCGGAAGTTGGCCGCGAAGCGCGGGAAGTCGTAGAGGAAGTACGCGCCAGCAAGGAAGATCAGGAACACCTGGAAGGTGGTGGAGATGACGGCGGTGGCGCCCGTGAGGAGCAGCCCGGGGCCGCCCGCCACGAGCCCCTCAAGGAGCTTCCTCAAGCTCTCACCGAGTTGCTGCAGGAACGAGGCGACCTGGTCCTGGATCTGCGTGCTCAGCACGCCCGTCTCGTCCGACACACCGAAGCGGTCCGCCAAGAACGCGGGCAGGCGATCCCGGAACCCGGCCACCCACTGCTGCATCTCGGTGAGCCAGCGGGTGACCTGCTCGAGCGCGGTGGGCACCAGTTGCACGAACTTGCCCATCTCGATGAGTACCTGGCTGACGACCACGGACCCGAGCGCGACCAGCACGAGGAGCAGGGCGTACGTGATGATCACGGCCAGGGGGCGCTTGAGGCGGAGCCTGACGAGCCAGGCGACCACCGGGTTGAGGATGTAGGCGATGAGGAAACCGATTAGACCGACCTGGAGCGCGAAGGCGTAACCACCCCGCAGGCGCCACAGGATGAGGGCGAGGAGCGCCGTGGCGCCCACGTACGTCACCGCCCTGACCCAGACGCTGCGCCACACGATCTCCAGCGCGGTCGGGTCGGCCTGCTGCTTGGCGTGCCTCGTCTTCGGCGTCACGGCCGGACGCACCTCCTCGCCACTCATGGTCCCACGAACAGCGACGCGGCCGCCATGCGAACGGCCTCAGGCTCGAGGCCGGCTCCGAAGAAGGTGTCTGGCGCGGTCCAGACCTCGAAGCGGAGGCGCGGCTGGTCGCCGCGGCCGGCGACGGCCGCCTCGGTGCCGGAGTTGCCGGCGAAGCCGACGACCTGCCCGCGGTAGACGCGCGCGCCCGTGCGGATCCCGCCCTGCACGGCCGAGAGGTGCCCGTAGCGGAGGACGGTGCCGTCGTCGAGCCGCAGCCAGACCTGGCGGCCGCGCAGCGTGTCGAGCTGGTCCTCGTCGGCACCGCCGGCGGCCACGTCGGCCATGAGCACCTCCCAGGCGCGTGGGTCGATCTCGGTGTAGGCCGTGTCTGCCCGCACGACCTGAGCGGCCTGCGCGGCCACGACCGGGGTGCCGACCTGGATGGGGACCTGGGCATCGGCGCCGAAGAAGTCGAAGCCTTGACTCACGCCGTGACGGTAGGCGCGCGGCGCGCCGGGCAGGTTGTCGTCTGAGGCGGGAACGCGCGCGCCGGGCACGGGGAACCAGAGTCCGGCGGGTCCGTAGGCGGCGGCCGCATCGGGCGCTTGCTCGGTCCCCGAGTTCACGCCCGCGCCGGCCGGTGCCGCTCCGGCGGCGGCGCCGGGTCGCGCCAGCACCAGGACGGTCATGACGACGGCGTACGCCAGCAACCCGAGCAGGACGTACCAGCCCGGCTTGACGCCTGCCAGGAGCGACGCAGCGGCGGCGGGGCGAGTGCGCCTCACGGGCCGAAGTCTAGCACGCACCGAAAGGCGGCCAGGACGGGGTTCCGGGCGGCGGCGCGCGACGCGGAACCGCTCAGGTTCGCCGCGTCAACGCCAGGAGCAGCGGGTTGTGGCCGCCGTGCGCGACCTGGAGCTCGCGCGCCACCGTCCACGCCGACTGGCCGGCCACCACCTGCCGCGTCAGCTTGACCTCGTGGCTGAGGAGGCAGAGGGTGGCTCCGGGCGTGGCCAGGCGCGCGGCGGCCTCCAGCAGCCGCGGGTAGAGGCGGCGGTTGGCGGCGTGGGCCCCGACCGCGTCGCCCCACGGGGCGTCGACGGCGAGGGCGTCGAAGCCGCCCGCCGCGCCGAGCAGGGTCACGAACCGGTCGTCCGTCACGTCGCCCACGAGGAGCTCGCAGCGCCCCGCCACCCCGGCCGCCGCGGCGTTGCGCCCGGCGCAGGCGACGGCCTCGGGATCGAGGTCGAACCCGACGAGGCGCGCCGCCGGGCCGAGCAGGGCGCGCTCTATCAACAGCGTTCCGGAGCCGCACATCAGGTTCAGGTAGGCGCTGCCATCGCCCCCGCCGACCAGCTCGTTCATGACGGCGCCGACGGCCGCGTTCAGGCCGCCGGGTCGGTTGCAGACGCGCCAGGTCCGCGCCGAGGCGGGGCGCGGGGAGAGGCGGACGAGGACCTCCCAGCCGCTCGCGGCCGCGGCCGGGCGCACGCGCACCAGCAGGTCGCCGTCCGCCGGGTCGGGTTCGACGCCGACGGCGGCGGCGAGTTGCGCCGCGAGCCGCTGGAACGTGGCCGAGTCCGCGCCGGCGGCGGAGAGCCGCAGCCCGCTGAAGCGCGCCCCGGCGCCGACGCCCCTCACGGCGCCGATGAGCCTCCGAAGCGTGGCGTCCCCAAGCAGCGCCTTGGGGCGCGGCACGTCGAACGTCAGCGTCAAGTAGACGGCCAGGACCGTGCGCGCCGCGGCCGCGCGGGCCGCGGCGCCCCGCCCCTCGACGATGAAGCCGCCGGGCACGCCCACGGCCCGCCCGACACCGCGGCGCTTGAGCTCGGCGAGCGCCACCACCTCGGCGCCACCGGGTACCTCGACGAAGTAGCGTTCCGCCGGCACCCGGCGATGCTACCAGCGCGCGGCGCGGGGTTCAGCAACCCCTCACCATCGGCCTCAGCGGCAAGAGCGTCCGCTATAGTTGAGGTGTGACTGCAGCCGAGGCCGGTACTTCAGCCCGTCGGTCCGACGGCTCCCGGCGGTGACGGCGTCCGCCTCGAGCAAGTCGCGGCGGCGCGGCCCGTCGCGGCAGGAGCGGCGCGACTGGGTCACGGCCTACCTGTTCGTGCTGCCGGCCACGGTGCTCATCTTCGTCTTCGGGCTGTTCCCGATCGGCTACTCCGTCTACATGAGCCTCCACAACTGGCGCGTGCGCAAGGGGGACTTCATCGGTCTGCGCAACTACGCCGCCACGCTGGGCGACTGGTGGGGGGCCCTCGCCTTCTTCGGCGGCCTCGTGCTCATCATCGTCGCGCACTGGCTGTGGACGGACGCCTTCAAGGGGGGCCATGCCCGCGCGCCAACGGCGGCGCGCGTGATCGGGGCGCTCGTCCTGCTCTCCTCCGGCGTGTTCGTGGCGCTCGGCTGGCGCCTGATGATGGACGCAGGCAACAAGACCTACCTGCGGAGCCTCGTCAGGACCGTCTACTACGGCTTCGGGTCCGTCCCCGTCCAGATCGCCCTGGCGCTGGTGCTCGCCACCCTGCTGTTCCAGAAGATCCGGGGGCAGGAACTCTTCCGGATGCTCTACTTCCTCCCGTACATCACCCCGGCGGTGGCCGGCGCCGCCATCTTCCGCAACCTCTTCAGTCCGCGGGAGGAGCGCCTCGCCAACCAGGTGCTGGCGTTGGTCGGCATCCCGCCGCAACGGTGGCTGTTCGAGACGAAGCCGCTGTCGCAGCTCCTGTTCGGCGGCCTGTTCCCGAACGTCGACTGGAGCGGCTTCTGGGCCGGACCGTCGTTGGCGCTTGTCACCATCATCATCTTCGGGATCTGGACGTTCACCGGCTACAACGTCGTCATCTTCCTGGCGGGCCTGGGCGGCATCTCCAAGGAGCTGTACGACGCCGCCGCCATCGACGGGGCGGACCGCCGCCAGCAGTTCCGTTACATCACGGTGCCGCTCCTCTCGCCCGTGACCTTCTACCTGACGGTCCTCGGCTTCATCGGCACCTTCCAGGCCTTCACCCACATCTACGTCATGCGGGCGCCCGCCACGCGCGACGCGGTCGACACCGCCTCCATCGTGATCTTCGACACGTTCTACAAGCTGAGCAACTTCAGCCTGGCGGCGGCGCAGTCGGTGATCCTCTTCGTGATCATCCTGCTCCTGACCCTGCTCCAGAACCGGCTGTTCGGGAAGCGGGTGTTCGGTGCCTGACGCGCCGGGCCGCAGGCGGCGCGCCGCCGCGCCGGCGCCGACCACCGAGGTGATCGGCGGCGTCGAGCGGGTGGTGCGGCCGCGCGTCCGGGCCCCCTACCAGTTCGAGCTGTCGCACATCCCCATCTACTTCGTGCTGCTGGTGGGCGCCATCGTCAGCATCGTCCCGTTCTTCTACATGCTGTCGACGTCGCTCATGACGCTGGGCGAGACGATAAACCGCGTCCTGCTCCCCGCCTCGCCCCAGTTCGTCAACTACGAGGTGGCCTGGAGCGAGTCGCACTTCGCCCTCTACTTCCGCAACAGCGTGATCATCACGGCGTTGGTCATCGCGGGCGTGCTCGTCACGTGCATCCTGGCGGGTTACGCCTTCGCCCGCATCCGCTTCCCGGGCCGTGAGGCGCTCTTCGCGGTGCTGCTCGCCACCCTCATGATCCCCGGCACCGTCACCTTCATCCCCAACCTCCTCCTGGTCCGCGGCCAGATAATCCCCTGGGGCTCCTGGATGAACACCCTCCCCGCCCTCACGGTGCCGTTCATGGCGACGGCGTTCATCATCTTCCTCTTCCGCCAGTTCTTCGTCGGCATCCCGGGCGAGTTGTACGACGCTGCCCGGATGGACGGCGCGGGCCACCTGCGCTTCCTCACCTCCGTCGTGGTGCCCATGTCGAAGCCCGTCATCATGACCGCCACCCTCCTGTCGTTCGTGGCGAGCTGGAACGAGTTCCTGTGGCCACTCCTCGTGACCACCACGCCGAAGTGGCGCCCGCTCGGCGTCGGGCTCTACACCTTCATCTCGGAGGCCGGCCCGGAGACCCAGCTCCTGATGGCGGGGACGGTCATCACGGTAATACCGGTGCTGGTGGTGTACTTCTTCACCCAGAAGCAATTCACCGAGGGCATCGCCACCTCGGGCCTGAAGGGATGATCATGCCGCAAGCCGTCTCACCACCGCAGGGCGTTCCCGGGCGCGTCGCGTCCGTACGCGAAGTGGCGGCCTCCCGCCGCCACGCGAGGAGAGTCGCCGCGTCCGTCGCCGACGGCGCGAGAACAGTGGGAGCATCGCTGGAAGGAGCGAGAGTATGACGAGAAGGTTCTTGACCGTCTTCACCCTGGTGGCCCTGGCGTTGACGGGGCCGGCGTTCGCGCAGGACTGGGAGTCGGTCGACCCCAGCGGCCAGACGGTCACGTTCTGGCACCAGCACACGCGCGAGCGCGAGACCGCCCTCGACAAGATCGTGCAGGAGTTCAACGACTCGAACGAGTACGGCATCACCGTCGTGGCCGAGTATCAGGGCGGCTACAGCGACATCTACCAGAAGATGGTGGCCTTGCTCGGCACCACCGACACACCCAACCTGGTCGTCGCCTACCAGAACCAGGCCGCCACCTACCAGCTCGCGGACGGGCTCGTCGACATGACGCCCCTCGTGAACTCGCCGAAGTGGGGCATCTCCCCAGAGGACCAGGCCGACTTCTTCCCCGGCTTCTGGAACTCCGACATCTTCCCGAGCTTCGGCGGCGAGCGCCTCGGGCTCGCTCCCAACCGCTCGATGGAGATGCTCTACTACAACGCCGACTGGCTGAAGGAGCTCCGCGCGGCCGGCAAGATCGACTTCGACGGGCCCCCCACCACGCCGGAGCAGTTCAAGGCCGCCGCCTGCGCCGCGACGGGCTCGCCGTTCTCCGGAGCCACCGTCACGGGGGCGCCCATCGGTTACGAGCTCTCCGTCGACGCCAGCCGCTTCGCGTCGTTCACCTTCGCGTTCGGCGGCAACGTCTACGATTCGTCCAGCAACCGCTACACCCTCGACTCGCCCGCCGCGGTGGAGGCCATGACCTTCCTGCAGGGGATGTTCGCGGACGGTTGCGCCCAGCTCGTGACGGAGGCGTACGGCGACCAGACCGACTTCGGCAACGGCCGCCTGCTGTTCACCGTCTCCTCCAGCTCGGGTCTGCCCTTCTACCAGAGCGCCGTCGACTCCGGTGCTGGCTTCGAGTGGAGCGTGGCTGCCATACCGCACACCACCCCCGAGCCGGTGATGAACATCTACGGCGCCAGCGTCAGCATGCCGTCCGGCCACAGCCCCGAATCCACCCTCGCCGCCTGGCTGTTCCTCAAGTACTACACGGGCACCAAGGCGCAGACCGAGTGGGCCATCGCCAGCCAGTACTTCCCCGTCCGCAAGAGCGTCGCGGCGGGCCTGACCGACTTCTTCGACTCCCTGCCCCCCTACAAGACGGCGTTCGATCTCCTGCCTTACGGCATCTCGGAACCCAACGTCCCGGGTTACGACCCCGTGCGCGACAGCATCGCCGCCGAGATGTCGGCCATCGTCGACGGCGCCGACGTGACCGAGACCCTGCACATACTCAACGGCGAGGCGAACCTGATCCTCGACGACCAGCTCTCGCAGCTGCCCGTTCATTGAGCGACGGCGCCGCTGCACCGCTGCGCCGCTGCACCGGCCGGGGCGAGCCGCTGCGCCGCCTTGCCGCCGGGACGTGCTACCCGGCGGCACGCACCTAGGGCGTAGCCTGGACGGGTGCCCGCCGCCCTCTACCTGCACGTGCCGTTCTGCCCGAGCATCTGCCCCTACTGCGACTTCCACAAGATGCTCAGGCACGAGGGGCTGGTGGCGCGCTACCTCGATCGCCTCGAGGAGGAGGCGGCCCAGACCGCTAGCCTCCACCCCGACGCCCCCGCCACCGTCTACCTCGGCGGCGGCACCCCTTCGCACCTGACCGACCCGGAGCTGGCGCGCGTGTTCGGCGCCCTGCGCGCCGGGTGGGGCGACGCGATCGGCGCTGCCGAGACGACCCTCGAGGCGGACCCCCTGACCTTCGACGCCGCGCGCCTGGAGTCGTTCCGACAGCTGGGCGTGAGCCGGCTGTCCATCGGCCTTCAGTCGACCGACGACTCCACGCTGGCGTTCCTGGGCCGCGTGCACGACGGGGCGCAGGGCCTCGCCGCCGTCGGGCTCGCGCTCGCCGCCGGCCTGCGCGTCAACGTGGACGTCATCATGGCCGTGCCTGGCCAGGACCTCGCCACGGACCTGCAGCGGGTGTTGGACCTGGGCGCCAGGCACGTGAGCGTCTACAGCCTGACGATCGAGCCCAACACGCCGTTCGCGCTGCGCGGGGTGCGCGTCGACCCCGACGCCGACGCCGACGCCTTCGAGCTGGCGGCCGAGGTGTTGGCCGGGTACGGGCTCGAGCGCTACGAGGTGAGCAACTTCGCGGTCCCCGGCGAGGAGTCCAGGCACAACCTCGCCTACTGGCGCGGCGAGCCGTACCTGGGCCTGGGACCGTCCGCCGCCGCCTACCTGCCGGGCGGCGACTTCGGGGTGCGCACCAAGAACCCTCCCATCAAGGGCTGGCTCATGGGCGCGCCGGCGGAACGGGAGGAGCTCGGCCCGGACGACTACGTCCTCGAGCGCCTCCTCACCGGCCTGCGCACGCGCGAGGGGGTCGACCTGGCGGCGCTGGAGGGGCGGGTCGGCGTGCGGCTCGCCGACCTCGCTCCCGCCTGGTGGCACGACGTGCTGCGCCACGGCCTGGTGACGACCGACGGGAACCGCCTCCGGGCCGCCCCCGCGGGCCTGGAGCGCCTCGACGGCCTGCTGCGCACCTTCGTGCGCAGCAGGCTGGCGGTGGGAGCGCTACTCGGTTGAGGACCCGCGCCGGACCGCGCGCCGAGCGCGCCCTCACCGGCGACGCCCGGCCCCGCCAAGCTCAGCCCTCGCCCACCGCCCCGTGCGCGGTCGCGCGCGCCTGCTCCAGGATGCGGACCAGGACGGAGCCGGCCGCCAGGTCGAGCACGCCCGGCTCCTGCAGCTGGGCCAACGCCAGCTCGTAACGCTTGAAGCTGCCCGCCGTCTTGAGGAAGTCGTCGAGGGCGGCGGCCATGCCGGCGCCCTCCTCGCGCCGCGCCGCCAGGTAGGCGGCCGTCAGGCCGCGCTGCACGGACCTCACGTCCATCACGAGCCCCACCAGCGCCACCTGCTCCCACGGCCCGCTGCTGGCGAGCGCCTCGATGCTCTCGCGCAGCCAGCCGAGTTGCAGGCGCTCACCGAGGTGGTAGTACCGCTCGGCGGCGTGCGTGAGCGGCACCCCCGCCTGGCGCGCGACGTCGATGATCCCAGCGCTATCGGGAAGGTAGGCGAAGCTGGCCACGAGGGCGGCGTCGTCGCGCTCGAACCCCAGCTCCTCCAGGTCGTCGGTGGCCGCGGCGTACCGCACCCGCTCCCCGTCGGGGAGGTAGGCGTCCAGCGACGCGCGCAGCTCCTGGAGCGGCGCCCGGTACGAGCTGACCACGGCCTCGAAATCGCCGTGCCCGACGTCGTTGAAGAGCAACCACGCCACCACGCCCTCGACGGCGGCCACCAGCTGGTCGATGGCGGCGTAGTACGCGTCCGCGGGCACGGAGCCCGCGCGGGCGTCGAGGTGGTCGCGGACGCGCTTGGCGTCGATCAGTTCCAGCGCGATGAGGGTGGCGCGCACGACCTCGATGGGCGTGACGCCGTTGTGCCTCGTGGCCTTGTGCACGAAGCCGAGGCCCAGCTGATCGACCAGGGTGTTGGTGATCACGGTCGCCACGATCTCCCTGTGCAGGCGGTGGCCCTCGATGGCGGCCGGGAAGCGGCTACGCAGCGCCTGCGGGAAGTAGTCGAGCAGGTAGTGCTGCAGGTGTGGCTCGGACGGCAGGTCCGTCTCGAGGAGGCGCCTATACAACCCCATCTTCACGTACGCCAACATGATGGCGAGCTCCGGTCGCGTCAGCCCGAGGCCGGCGCGGCGCCGCTCCTCCAGCTGCCGGGCCGACGGCAGGTTCTCGACGTGCGGGTTGAGCCCGGCCGCCCCCACCAGGTAGTCGAGCAGCGAGGCGTAGAGCTCGAGGTCGTCGCGGCTGGCGCGCTGCCCGAGGCTGAGGGCGAGGGCCTGAGCCCGGTTGTGGCTCAGCACCAGCCCGGCCACCTCCTCCGTCATCTCCTTCAGCAGTGCGTCGCGCTCCGCCAGCGTGACCTCGCCCCCGGCCACCAGCGGCTGGAAGAGGATCTTGATGTTGACCTCGTGGTCGGAGGTGTCGACCCCGGCGCTGTTGTCGATGGCGTCGGTGTCGATCCGCCCTCCGCCAAGCGCGTACTCGATGCGGCCCAACTGCGTGAAGCCGAGGTTCCCCCCCTCGCCCACGACGGTCGCCCTGAGCTCGGCGCCGTCGACGCGCACGCCGTCGTTGGCCGAGTCGCCCACCTCGGGGTTGCGCTCGATCGAGGCCTTCACGTAGGTGCCGATGCCGCCGTTGTAGAGGAGGTCGACGTCCATGCGCAACACGGCCCTGATGAGGTCCTGGCCGCTCAGGGCGTCGTCGTCGACCCCGAGCATGGCCTTCACCTCGGGCGTGAGCGGGATCGACTTGGCTGCGCGCTCGTGCACTCCCCCGCCGCGGCTGATCTTGCCGCGATCGTAGTCGGCCCAGGTCGAGCGCGGCAGCTCGAAGAGCCGCTTGCGCTCCGCGAACGCCTGGACGGGGTCGGGGTCGGGGTCGAGGAACACGTGCATGTGGTTGAAGGCGGCCTGCAGCTTGACGCGGTCCGTGTAGAGCATGCCGTTGCCGAACACGTCACCCGACATGTCGCCGATGCCGACCGCCGTGAAGGTGTCGGCGAACACGTCGAGGCCCAGCTCCGCGAAGTGGCGCTTGACGGCCTCCCAGGCCCCGCGCGCCGTTATGCCCATGCCCTTGTGGTCGTACCCGGCGCTGCCGCCCGACGCGAAGGCGTCGCCGAGCCAGAAACCGTACTCGTGGGCGGTGGCGTTGGCGAGGTCGGAGAAGGCGGCCGTGCCCTTGTCGGCGGCCACCACCAGGTACGGGTCGGGTTCGTCGTAGATGACCATGCCCGGTGGGGGCACGGCCTCGCCGGCGACGAGGTTGTCGGTCACGTCGAGCAGCCCGCGGATGTAGGTCTGGTACTGGGCACGCACGAAGTCGCGGAGCTCGTCCCGACCTGCGGGGGCGCCCTTCACCACGAACCCGCCCTTGGAGCCGACGGGCACGATCACGGCGTTCTTGGTCGTCTGCGTCTTGAGGAGCCCAAGCACCTCGGTCCGGAAGTCGTCCGGGCGGTCGGACCAACGGATGCCGCCGCGAGCGACCCGCCCGCCGCGCAGGTGCGTGCCCTCGACCTGCGGGGCGCTCACGGCTATCTCGAACATCGGCCGTGGCTCCGGCATCGTGGCCACCTTGGCGGAGTCGATCTTGAAGCTGATGCGGGGGTGGCCGGCGAAGTAGTTGGTGCGCACGCTGGCCGCCATGAGGTCGAGCAGGCCACGCAGCGCGCCGTCCTCGGCGAGCGACGACACGGTGGCGAGCGAGTCGATCGCCGCCTGGTGAGCGGCCGCCACGGCTCCCACGCGGGCCGCGGCGCGGGCGTCCGTGCCGGGAGCGGGGTCGAAGCGCGCCTCGAAGTAGCGCATCAGGCGGGCGGCCACGTCGGGATGCCCGAGGAGCGCGTCCGTGATGAACGAGCGGCTCGTGACCGGGTTCACTTGCGAGTAGTACATCTGGTAGGCGCGCAGGAGCGCCACCTGCCTGATCGTCAGGCCGGCGTGGAGGACGAGGCGGTTGAGGCGGTCGTTCTCCACGTCGCGCGCCAGGAGCGCCTCGAGCGCCTCCACCATGCGGGGCTTGACCGCGGCGACGTCGAGCTCCCTCCCGGCGGCGTTGGCCACCGTGTAGACGTCGACGCCGCATTGGCGCCCCTCGATCACCATCTCGTACGGGTACTGCTCGATGACGCGCAGGCCGACGTTCTCGAGCACGGGCAAGACGTCCGACAGCGCCAGGCCGTGCCCCCGGTGGTACACGCGCAGTAGCGCCTGCGTGCCGTCGGCGCTCGGCGCCACGGCGTGCAGGTCCACCACGCGCGGCACCCGCGCGAGCTGCTCGAGGTTCAAGACGTCGGTGACGGCGTGCTCGGGCGCGACGTTCGCACGGTAGCGCTCGTCGAACGCCGCCAGGTAACGGTCCGCGAGTTGCTGCCCCACCGCGGCGTCGCCGGCAGCCACCAGGCGTTCGCGCAGGTCGTCCTGCCACGACCGCGCCAGGAGCTGCACCTGGCGTTCCAGGTCGCCAAGGTCGACGTCGGCGAGGCGCTTGGCGGTGGTGAAGAAGAAGTGGAAGCGAGCGTGACCCTCGTCCTCCCCGAGCGCGATGCGCGAGTCGACGCGGGTGGCGCCCAACGCGCCCATGAGGAACGCCTGCACCGAGCGCCGCACGTCGTCGGAGAAGCTCTCGTGCGGCATGACCACCATGGCGGCGAGGCCGCGCCCGAGCGGGTCCTCGTGGAGCGTCAGCCTGGCGGACGAATCCTGCCCCAGCCTCATGACGGTGCGCACGTCGGCGTGCACCTGCGCCACGTCCATCCAGAACAGTTCCTCGCGCGGCAAGCCGCCGTAGGCGGCCACGATGGCCTTGTAGTCGTGGGAGCCGGGGATTGCCTGGTCGCGCTCGAGCACCTGCGCCAGCTTGCGCCGCAGGATGGGCACCTCGTCCACCGGCGCCGCGAGCCCCTTGGTCGTGAACAGGCCCACGAAGCGCCGCTCTCCCACCACGCGCCCCTGGGCGTCGAGCTTCTTGACGCCCACGTAGTCCATGCGGCGGGGGCGGTGCACGGTAGCCTCGGCGTTCGCCTTCGTGACGAGGAAGAGCCGACCCCCCGTCACGCGGGCGCTCAGGTCCGCCGGCAGCTGATCCAGGGCCACGGGCTCGCGGTAGGCGCTGCGCGACTCCTTGCTCAGGACGCCGAGGCCGCTGCCGTCGGCGATCTTGAGGGCCGGCCTGCCCCCGAGGTTGACGACGTCGTACTCGCGATAGCCAAGGAAGACGAAGTTGTCGTCCTCGAGCCACTCGAGGAAGTCGGCGTCCTCCCGCACCTCGTCGGGCGCCGTGCCCTCGACCGTGGCGCCTTCGGGCACCACGAGCGCCCGCAGGTAGGCGGCCGCGTCGCGCGTCCGCTCCAGCATCGCCTGGTAATCATCGGTGGCCAGGATGACGTCGCCCAACACCCGCCGCACGCCGTCCGCCACGTTGCCCAGCGTGGACGGGTCGTCGGGCGGCACGAGGAAGAAGACCTCGAACGCCTCACGCGGCGCTCCCGCCTCGCCAAGGGCGGTGACGTTGCCTGCGGCGTCGCGGGTGACGGGCAGGGTGGGGTGCAACTGGTCGACCAGCGCGACCCGCTGGCGCCGCAACTCAGCCTGCACGGAATCCACGATGAACGGTCGGTCCTTGAGGGCCAGCATCAGGACGGCGTGCGGCGAGTCCCAGCCGTTCACGGCTCGCGTGGGCTCGAAGGCAGCGACGCTGAGCTCGTCCGTTCCCAGCGCCTCCAGGAAGCGCAGGCCGCTACCGGCCAGGGCGGTGAGCCACTCGCTCCCGTGCGCTCCGAAGCGTGCGTCGTCGGCCTTCTCGTACAGCGCCTCCGCGAAGCGCTTGAGCCGCGGGTCTTTGGTGTCCAAGGTCTCGAGGTACTCGCTGATGGTCACGGCCATGCCTACTCTGCCCTTCGCGGGCGCCACCCGGCTGCGTGGGGCACGCCTCGACCCGCGCAGGCGTCGCCTGGCTCGCGAGGTGGTGGCCCGACCGTCCAGCCGTTTCCGAGCGCCCGTCGTCGTCGCTCTCGCGGTTCAAGATACCGCTCGGGAGCGCGCGCTTCCGCCACGGCGGGAGGCCATCCCGGACAACCGCGCCGGCGCGCCGCGAACGGCCCTGCGCCGGGGCCCGACATATACTGCCTCGGTGATGCTCCTCCTCGCCGCCGTGATGGTGGCACTCGATCAACTCAGCAAGGCCTGGGTCGTGGCGAACCTGCGGCGCGACGGCAGCGAGATCCCCCTCGCGCTCGGTTTCAGGATCACGCACACGCGCAACGGCGGCGCCGCGTTCGGCATGCTGCAGGACCTCGAGTTGACCGTGGCCGGCGTCACCATCGACGGCACGGTGCTGCTCGGCCTGCTGTCGGCCGCCGTGTCGGCCTTCCTCGTCTACTACCTGGTACGCAACCGCCGACGTCTGGCACCGCTGCCCGGCGTCGCCACCGCCCTAGTGCTGGCGGGTGCCGCCGGGAACATGATCGACCGCCTCCGCCTCGGCTACGTGATCGACTTCATCCACTTCAAGGTCGGTACCTTCGACTTCCCGGTCTTCAACCTGGCCGATTCGTGCGTGGTGGTGGGGGCCGGCCTCCTCCTGCTGGCCTCCCTGGGGAGCTCGAGCCAGGAGGGTCACACTCACGTCAAGCGGGCGCCGGCGCCGCGCGACCACCGGCTGGACGAGGCGCCGGAGCCGCCGCCCCTAGGCGGGCGTGAGGCGGACGGGGCCTAGCCGACCAAGCGCGCCACGCCCAAGGGCGGGCCGCGCCGCCGCACCGGTCAGGGCAGCCCGCGCCGCCAGATGATGTCGGCGTCGGCCACGTCCTGGGCGCCGCTGGCCGGGTACGGCTGCAGCTCGTCCGGGTCGTGGTCGGCGTACCAGGCCTGGGCGAAGAACGGCTCGACGGCGGCGCGCCGGCCGCCATCCCACTCCCTCAGGCACTCCTCGCACCAGTGACCCCCGCGCAGCACGGTCGAGACGCGCGCCTCGAACTCGTGCCCGGCCGCGCAGCGCCACGGCAGGCGGGCGTGCCAGTCGCCGTCCCACCCCTCGGCCAGGCAGTGGCCGCCCCTGAACTCCGCGGCGCGCCGCAGGGCCGCCGGCTCGAGCCGCTCCGCGGCCTCGTCGTAGCCGTGATCGAGGCGCCGCCACGGCCCGTCCGGCCGCGCCGGCGCCGCGAGCGCGTCGGGAGCGATGGCGTCGTAGGCGTCGTAGCCGCCGAAGAAGGCGCGCACGCGGGCGTCGTTGCGGGTGAGGTACCAGTGGCGCGGGCTGTTGCGGTGCCTCAGCGCCAAGCGCCTGAAGCTGCGCCGCACGCCCCACTCCACGAGGCGCGCCAGGAGCGGGACGCGCCTCAGCACCCACCTGAGCGCCTTGAGGGCGGGCGCCATGCTCTGCTCGAGCGCGGCGTGGTGCGACGCGGCGTCGTCGCCCTGATAGCGCAGGTAGGCGTTCGCGGTGCTCGAGTCCTCGTAGTACTGCAGGTGGAAGTTCCTGAGCGCGAACCAGTTGGCGTCCATGCAGCGGGCGACATCCAGGCCCATGAGGTCGTAGGCGGCGCTCAGGTAGTCGCGGGCGTTGGTGCGCATGCCGGGGCCCCCGCCGAGGTTGTAGGCGCGCCGCCAGAAACCGGCGTCGTCGCGCAGGTCGAGGCAGTTGACCATGGCGAGCCCCGCGGCGCGGTCGGTGACGTTCTCCATGCGCGTGTCGAGGGGCATGTGGAACGCGATCGGGTCGAAGAGCGCCATGAGGTCGGCGTGGTCGGTGGGCATGATGAACGTCATGCGCAGCGACACCCAGCGCTCGAGGTCCGACTCCATGACGCGCCGCTCACCGGCGATCTTCGAGAGCGCGTACTCGTCGTACACGGACGGGTTCATGGGGTCGCCGATGCGGCCGACGTACGTGCCGGGCGATCCGTTCCGCCCGAACGCCGGCCGGTTCCCCGTCTGCGCCACCGAGCCCGTGTGCACGTAGCCGATGCGCGCCGCGCCGTCCGGTTCGGCCGCGATGGCCGCCAGGACGTTCCCGATGGCCGCGTCGTTGACGGCCCAGGCCAGGGTGGGTCGGTAGTCGGCCTGCGGCGAGATGTACGCCATGGCGTTGAGGACCCAGTCGGCACCCGCCACGGCCGGGGCCACGTCCTCCGGGCGGGTGGCGTCGCCCCACACCACGCGTATGCCGTCGCCTACCACCACCCCGCTTCGCCCGGCCAGCGGCACCCCCGCCGCCCGCAGGTGCGGGAGCAGCTTGGCGACCCGCTTGTCGCCCGGCAGCAGCAGGAGCGTGAGGTCGTAGCGGTCGCTTCGGCGCCGCAACTCGAGGAACGCCTGGAACCCCATGGTGCCGGTGGCGCCCAACAGGGTCACGCGCTCCTTGCCGGGCCGCGTCACCGGCGCGCCACCAGGAAGCGGTCCCGTCCGGTCAGGTCCGGCAGGATCGTCACCTCGCGCCATGCGGCCAGTCTAGCCGCGAGCCCGTGCACGTTGCGAGGGTCGAGCTCGAGGGCGAGGAGCGCTCCCGGTTGTAGCAGCGGCCAGGCCTGTTCCGTCAACCGCTCCGCCTCCTCCGCGCCGGTCTCCCCCCCGAAGAGGGCGCCGGGCGGGTCGGCGGCGACCTCCGGCGTCAGCCCGGCAGCGTCGGAGTTGGGCAGGTACGGCAGGTTGGCGACGAGCACGTGGCAGCGCGCCACCACCTCGCGCGCGGCGGGAGCGTCGAGGAGGTCCCAGCGCACGAAGCGCACGCCGAGCCCCAGGGCGCGGGCGTTGGCGCGCGCGACGGCGAGGGCGTCCTCGGCCACGTCGAGGCCCCACACCTCCGCGGCGGGAGCCTCGGCCTTCACGGCCAACGCGACGGCGCCGCTGCCGGTGCCCACGTCGAGCACCACGGGCACGCGCGCGGCGGACCCGCCCCGTCGTCTCACCGCCGCCACCTCGTGCAGCACCAGCTCGACCAGGCGCTCCGTCTCGGGCCGCGGCACGAGCACCCGCCGGTCGACGGCCAGGTCGAGGCCGTAGAAGTGCGCCGCGCCCAGAACGTGTTGTAGGGGTTCGCGCGCGGCGCGGCGCGCCGCCAGCGACGCCAGCCGGCCCGCCTCGGCCGCGTCGAGCCGCCTGCTCCCCGCCAGGAGCAGCTCCGTGCGGCTCAGGCCCAACGCCGCCTCCAGCAGGAGGTCGGCGTCCACCGTCGGGCTGGGGACCCCCGCGGCCGCGAGGCGCACGGCGACGGCCTCGCGCGCGGCCCGGACCGTCGCGCCCACCAGGTCGGTCAGTCCGGCTTCACCACCACGCGGCGGTCGCCCCCCTCGCCGCGCGACTCGGTGTGAACGCCCGGCTCGTCCGCCAGCGCCATGTGCACCACGCGCCGCTCCGCGGCCGACATGGGCTCGAGCTCCACCGCCATGCCGCTCTTGCGGACGCGCGCGGCGGCCTGCATGGCCTCCTTGCGGAGCCGCTCGTCCCGCCGGCGCTTGTAGCCGCCCACGTCGACGTTGACGCGCACGCGGCCCCCCTCTTCCCTGTTCACGACGGCGTTGGTCAGGTACTCGAGGGCGGCGAGCGTGCGGCCGTTGCGCCCGATGAGCTTGCCCGGGTCGCCGCCATACACCTCGGCCTCGATCTCGTCGTCGGTCACCTGCTCGAGCTCGACGGCGTACGCCGGGTCGATGTTGAGGAGGAGGTTGACGAGGAACGACTCGGCCCGCTCGAACGGGTCGCCCTGCACGATCGGCCCGACGTCGAGCGTCTGCTCGAACTCCTCAACCGCGTCGATGATGACGACCTGCGCCTCGCCCGGCTCCTCGCCGTCGACGTCGATGCCGATGCCTTCTAGGTACTTGTCGAGATCGGAGTCACTCATCTGTGGGCCCTCACTTTGAGCGCTTGGCCCCCGCGGCGGCCAGGGCGGGCGCCGGCGGTTGGCCGCGGCTCAGTAGCCAGTACTGGATGACCTGCACCAACATGGATACCACATAGTAGACGAGCACCCCGGCCGGGAAGTTGATGATGATGAACACGAAAACCACGTTGATGATGAGCGACTGGCGCAGCATCTGCGGGTTGCCGCGGGCCGAGAAGTACGAGGTGGCCACCATCACGCCGACGTACAGGATGGGCAGGATGTAGAAGGGGTCCGACTGCCCGAGGTCGGGGAGCCACAGGAAGCCCTCGTTGAACTCGAAGTTGACGAACACGCGCCACAGGATGATGAACAAGGGCATCTGCACGAGGATGGGCAGGCAGCCCCCGGCGGGGTTCACGCCCGCCTCGCGGTAGAGGGCCATGGTCTCCTGGGTCAGCTTCTCGCGGTCGTCCTTGTACTTGCGCTGGAGCTCCTGGAGCTTGGGCTGCAGGCGCTGCATGCCGAACATCGACTTGGTCTGGGTGCTGATGAGGGGCCAGATGACGGCGCGGAACAGGAGCGTGAGGACGATGATCGACAGGCCCCAGCTCGGCACGTACTGGTGCACGAACTCGAGGATTCGCACCACGATGAGCGAGAGCCTGCCCAGGATGTTGGGGTTGAACAGGCCGGGCAGGCCGAGGTACTCCTCCTGCGAGTAGCGGACGAGCTCGTTGTGCCCCGGGTAGAGGCCGGTGGCGAAGGTGAAGCTCGCCCCCGCCGCCGCGCCGAGCTCGGCCTGCAGGGCGACGCGGTTGGGGCGGAGGTAGGTGGCGGACAGCCCCTCGCTGCCGGGCGCCGGCCGCATGACGATGGCGAAGTCCCGGTTGTTGTTGTTCATCTGCAGCGAGGCGTAGGTCGGGTCCTTGAACGCCTGCTCGCTCGGGTTGAGGGTGAACGAGTCGCCGTGCCCGATCTTCACGACCGGGGTGGCGGTGCGGCCGATGCCGGGCACCGCCAGTTGCAGGACGGTGGGCTCGTCGGCGGCCTCGGCGCGCGTGACCGTCAGCTCGACGCCGATGGTGTCGACGCCGGCTCGCAGCGTGAGACGCCGCCGCACCTCGAGGGCTCCGACGCGCTGCTCGAACGTGCCCACGAGGGCGCCGTCGGCGTCGGCCTGCCAGTCGGAGGCCACGACCTCGGGCGCGACGTAGTCGCCGTTCACGAGCAGGGCGAGCCCGGGGATGGTGGCGTCGAACGGGATCAGGTTGGTGCGCGCGTCGAGCGCGTAATCGTTGAGCTTCTGCCCGCGCTGCTGCTTGCCGAAGGCCGCCACCAGCTGGCCGGCGCCGTCGAAGAAGTAGTCGACGCCCTTGCTCGTGATGCGGGTGAGCTTGGCCTCACCGGGGTCGCAGAAGAAGGAAGGCGCCGCGCCTGAGCAGGTGGCGTCGACCTTCTCCGCGGCGCGGAAGTCTGCCAGCTGGAACGGCTGCGCCGCCAGTTGGATGCCTGCGTGCGCCGGCGCGGTCAGGGTCAGCGCCGCCAGTAGGGCTACCAGCAGCTGCGGAAGGCGGTTGCGTATCAAGATGCCTCCGTGTGGACGTCGGGGTGATCCAACGCCTGGGGGTCGGTAGCGCGGCGCAGTCTGGGTCGCCTGCGCGGCGGCACCGGGTCGTAACCGCCTGGGTGGAACGGGTGGCACCGCAACACGCGCATGAGCCCCATCCAGCCGCCACGGAGGACGCCGTGGACCTCGATGGCCTCGATGGCGTAGCTACTGCAGGTGGGGTGGAAGCGGCACGAGGGCGCGCCCTTGAGTGGCGACAGGTAGCGCTGGTAGGCCCTGAGGGGCCATATGGCGGCGGCCCTCGCCCAGTGGCGCGGCGTGCTCGCCGTCGGGGCTCCCCGACGACTCACTGGAGCTTCGCCCGCTCGAACGCGGACTTGAGCGAGCGTCTAAGGTCGGCGAAGTCGGCGTCTGCCGCCGACGGCCTGGCGATCACCAGCAGGTCGAACGAGGGGCGGGAACCGTCGTAGGCGTCGGGCCGGAACGGGTCCCGTGCCAACTCGCGGACGCCCTCCTTCAACCTGCGCCGGACGCGGTTACGCACCACGGCCTTGCCGACCTTCCGGCTAACCACGATGCCCACCCTGACCTCTCCTTGCCGCGAGGGTCGCCACCTGACGGTGACGTGCTTGCCGCTGCCAGTGCTGCCCTTGCGCAGCCGCTGGAACGCGCGGTCGCCGCTCAGCGAGCGGACGGCCGCTCCAGGACTCAGTGGTCCGATACCGACAGGCGCTTACGGCCCTTGGCGCGCCGGCGCTTGATGACGTTCCGGCCCGCAGGCGTGGCCATGCGCGCGCGGAAGCCGTGGGTCTTGGCCCGCTTCCGGCGGTTCGGCTGATAGGTCCGCTTCATCGTGTCTCCTTCCGATCTCTTACCGTCGTGGTGGGAATGCCCGGGCGAGGCTCGAGCCCACGCCGCCTCGCGTGCCCGCGAGGGCCGCTACCGGCGTAGGCGAGCGACCGTCCGGGCAGGACAGTCAAGCCGGGGAATAGTACCACATGGAGGCGCGGGCCAACCGTGTGACGTGGGGGCGGCGCCGCGCGGCCGGGGCGCCGTCAGCCGCCAGCGACCGCGCCCGCCACGGCACCGGCCAACCGGAGCAGCTCCCAGTCGCCCGCGGCGGGACCGACGAGCTGCAGCCCGAGCGGCAGGCCGTGGGCGTCGGCGCCGCACGGCACGCTCACGGCAGGGTAACCGGCGAGGTTGGCGAGGCAGGTGGCGATGTCACCGAGGTACATGGCGAGGGGGTCCCCCGACTTCTCCCCCAGCGGGTAGGCGCCCCCCGGGGCGGTGGGCGTCACGAGGGCGTCGACGCCCTCCAGCGCCGCGCGCACCTGCTCGGCGAGCTTGCGCCTCACCTTCAGGGCGCGGCCGTAGTAGGCGTCGTAGTTCCCCGCCGAGAGGGCGAACGAGCCGAGGAGCACCCGCCGCTTGACCTCGCGGCCGAACAGCTCGCCGCGCGTGGCGCGCATGACGGCCTCCTGGCCGTCGCGCTCGACCCCCA
Source organism: Trueperaceae bacterium (assembly GCA_019454765.1). Taxonomy (NCBI): domain Bacteria; kingdom Thermotogati; phylum Deinococcota; class Deinococci; order Trueperales; family Trueperaceae; species Trueperaceae bacterium. The sequence continues at coordinate 97,878 of JACFNR010000003.1, forward strand.
CGCGTCGGCCGTAGAGCATGCCGGCGTAGCGCGCCAGGTTGCTCGACGCCTCCGCCGCCGCGATCACGTAGTAGCAGGCGACGGCGAGGTCGACGTCCGGCACGCTCACCTCGACCACCTCGGCGCCGCGCGCGCGGACGGCGTCCGTGGCGAGCTCGACTGCCCGGCGAGCCTCGGTCCCGAACCCGGCGCCGGCGAGTTCCCGCACCACCCCGAAGCGCCTCCCCGCGAGGTCGGGAGTCCCGGGCTCGGGGCCTCCCGGCTCGAGGTCGAAGCTCGTGGCGTCCCTGGGGTCGGCGCCGACCACGGCCTCGAGCCCGAGGCGCACGTCCTCGACCGTGGCACCGAGGAGACCCACCTGGTCGAGCGAGCTGGCGTAGGCGAAGAGGCCGTGGCGCGACACCGCCCCGTAGGTGGGCTTGAAGCCGACCACCCCGCAGAAGGCCGCCGGCAGCCGACTCGAACCGCCGGTGTCGGTCCCGACCGCCAGCGCCACGACGCCGGCACCGACCGCGGCCGCAGAGCCACTGGACGACCCACCCGCGACCCGCGTCCTGTCGCGCGGGTTGCGGGTTGGGCCGAGGCTCGAGTTCTCGCCGGTCGAGCCCATGCCGAACTCGTCGAGGTTCGTCTTGCCTATCACGACGGCGCCGGCGGCGCGCAGGCGTGCCACGACGGTGGCGTCGAACGGGGGGACGTAACCGGCGAGGACGCGCGAGGCGGCGGTGGTCGGCATGTCGGCGGTGGCGACGTTGTCCTTGACGGCCACCGGCACGCCCGCCAGCGCCGGCGCCGCGGCGCCGGAGGCCAGCCGGGCGTCGAGCGCGGCGGCGGCGGTCATGGCGCCCTCCTCGTCGAGGTGCGTGAAGGCGTTCAGCTCGCCCTGGGCCTCGCGGGCCCGCCCGAGGGCCGCGGCGACCGTGGCCGCGGCCGTGACCCGCCCCTCCCTCACGGCCCGTGCCGTGGCGCTGACGCTTTGAGTGCCGTCGGTCATGCGGCGAAGCATAACAGGGGCTCCGGGCGGGCCGACTTGGCCGCCCGGAGCTTTCGCCGCGGCGGTATCATGCCGGCACATGACCGAGTCGGTCACGCCGCTCCCCGACGCCAGTCCCGGCCCCCCGCAGCGCCCGCCGCCCGCCGGCGCCGGACGCTCACACCAGGGCGCGGGCGCCACGCGCGTGAGGAGCGGCGGCGCGAGCGACGCCGGGCGGGTGCGCACCGTCAACCAGGACTGGTTCTTCGCCGGCGACGTCGGGCGGAGCGGGCACCTCGGGGTGGTCGCCGACGGCATGGGCGGACACACGGCGGGCGAGGTCGCCAGCCGCCGCGCCATCGAGGCGCTCGTCGCGTCGTTGCGGCAGAGCCGCCAGCAACCGCCGGTGAGCCTGGCGCGCGCCGCCCAGGCCGCCAACGTCGAGGTCTACAACCTGGCCATCGAACGGCCGGAGCTGAAGGGCATGGGCACCACCCTCACGGCGGTGCTGATCGACGATCAGGTGGGGCTGGTGGGGCACGTCGGCGACTCCCGCGCCTACCTCGTGCGGGGCGGCGAGGTCCTGCGCCTCACCGTCGACCATAGCTGGGTGGCGGACCGCGTGCGGCAGGGGCTCCTCAGCGAGGACGAGGCGCGGCGCCACCGTTGGCGCAACGTGATCACCAACGCCATCGGCGCCACGCCGACGTTCCGGCTCGACGTCCTCTACTTCGACGTGCTCCCGGGCGACGTGCTCGTGATCGTCAGCGACGGGGTGAGCATGCTGCTCGACGAGGACGCCATCCGTCAGGTCGTCTCCGACCGCTCGCCCGAGCAGGCCGCCGCCAAGCTCGTTGCCGTCGCCAACGAGCGCGGCAGCCCGGACAACGTCACGGCGGTCGTGCTCCGCGCCGACGAGGTGGCGTTCAGGCCCAAGCGCTACGACCTCCCCGCCGCGCCGCTCGTAACCGCCTCCGTCGACATCGGCGAGACGCTCTCCGGCATCAGGCGCGTGGAGGAGGGGTACCCGAGCAACGGCCCGCTGCACCGGCTACGGCTGCACCCGCTCTTCCCGTACCGCTACTGGTTGCTGGGCAGCGCCTACCTGTTGGTGCTGTTGGCGCTGTTCCTGGCGTGGCGGCGCTGATAGGCTGCGGCATGCACGAGATCATCGCAACCGACGACGCCCCCAAGGCCATCGGACCCTACTCGCAGGCCGTCAAGGTCGGCGGGTTGGTGTTCACCGCCGGCCAGATCGCCCTTCGGCCCGACGGCACGTTCGCCGGTGGCGACATCACGGCCCAGACGCACCGCGTGATGCAGAACCTCGCGGCCGTGCTGACCGCGGCCGGTAGCGGCGTCGAGCACATCGTGAAGAGCACGTGCTTCCTCGCCGACATGAACGACTTCGCGGCCTTCAACGAGGTGTACGGCAGCTACCTGAAGGGGAACCTGCCCGCGAGGAGCACCGTCCAGGTGGCGCGCCTCCCCAAGGACGCCCTGGTCGAGGTCGAGGTGGTCGCGCGCGTGCCGTGACGGCCGCCGCGGCGGCCGCCTCGGCGGCCGACGGCTAGTCGCGAGGGGCGGGGTCGTGTTCGCGACCCCGCCCCTCGCCTTCCCGCGCGGACCCCTAGGCCCGCTGCCAGAGCAGTTCGCGCTTGGTCTCCTCGATGAGCTGCATCACGGGGATGCCCCGCGGGCAGGCCTGCGAGCAGTTGTACGCCGAGCGGCAACGCCACAGGCCGTTAACGCCGTTGAGCACCCGCAGGCGCTCGGCCGAGCCGCGGTCGCGCGAGTCGAAGATGAAGCGGTGCGCGTTCACGATGGCGGCCGGCCCGATGTAGCGGCCGTTCGTCCAGAAGACGGGGCAGGAGCTGGTGCAGGCGGCGCACAGGATGCACTTGGTGCCCTCGTCGAAGCGCTCGCGCTCCTCGTGGCTCTGCAGCCGCTCCTGGGGCGGGGCGGGTTCGTCGTTGATGAAGTAGGGCAGGATGGCGCGGTAGGAGTCGAGGAACGGCTCCATGTCGACGATCAGGTCCTTGAGGACCGGCAGCCCGCGGAGCGGCTCGACCGTGATCTCGCTGCCGAGGTCCTTGACGAGCACCTTGCACGCCAGGCGGTTGATGCCGTTGATCATCATGGCGTCGGAGCCGCAGATGCCGTGCGCGCAGCTGCGCCGGTAGGTGAGCGAGCCGTCCATCTCCCACTTGACGTGGTTGAGCACGTCCAGCACCCGCTCGGTGGGCGTCACGTCGAGCTTGAACTCCTGCCAGTGGGGGCGCCGGTCCTTCTCGGGGTCGTAGCGGCGGATCTTCATGGTTATCTGCATGGCCTGCCTCAGTAGACCCGCGGCTTCGGCTCGTAGCGGCCGAGCGTGACGGGCTTGTAGTCGATGCGGACCCCGTCGCCATCCTTGTGGACGAGGGAGTGCTTGAGCCAGTTGGTGTCGTCGCGCTCCGTGAAGTCCTCGCGGGAGTGCGCGCCGCGCGACTCCTCACGGTTGAGCGCGGCGGTGACGAGCTGTTGCGCGTTGTCGAGCAGGAAGCCGAGCTCGAGCGCCTCCATGAGCTCGGTGTTGTACTTCTTGCCCTTGTCGTCCACGCCGATGCCCGCGTAGCGGGCCTTGAGGCTCTTGACCTCCTCGACCTGCTTGGCGAGCGTCTCGGCGGTGCGGAAGACCGAGGCGTTGTCCATCATGGTGGCCTGCAGCTCGGAGCGGATGGCCGAGACCCGTTCCTTGTGCGGCCCGTTGAGCGCGGTGTCGAGCAGCTCGCGCGAGAAGTCGAGGACCCCCTTGGGCAGGTCGGGGAACTCCCCACCCGTGGCGTAGGTGCTGGCGTTGCGGCCGGCGCGGCGCCCGAACACGAGCAGGTCGCCCAGCGAGTTGGTGCCCAGGCGGTTGGCGCCGTGCAGCGACGCGCAGGCCACCTCGCCGGCGGCGTAGAGCCCGGGGACGATGGTGTTGTCGCCGTCCACGATGACGTTCGTGTCGATCGTCGTGGGCACGCCGCCCATCATGTAGTGAGCCGTGGGCTGCACCGGCACCATCTCGGTGATCGGGTCGATGCCCAGGTAGATGCGGGCGAACTCGGTGATGTCGGGCAGGCGCTCCTCGATGATGTGCGCGTCGATGTGCGTGAGGTCGAGGTGGATGTAGTCCTTGTTCGGTCCACAGCCGCGCCCCTCGCGGATCTCCAGGTACATGGCGCGACTCACCATGTCGCGCGGGGCCAGGTCCTTGATGGTGGGCGCGTAGCGCTCCATGAACCTCTCGCCGTCGGCGTTGCGGAGGATGCCGCCCTCGCCGCGCGCCCCCTCCGTCAGGAGCACGCCGATCTTGTAGAGGCCCGTGGGGTGGAACTGGTAGAACTCGGGGTCCTCGATGGGGATGCCGCGGCGCCAGACGATGCTCGTGAGGTCGCCCGTCAGGGCGTGCGCGTTGGACGTCACCTTGAACATGCGCCCGTTGCCGCCGGTGGCCAGCACGGTGGACTTGGCCTGGATGACGTGCAGGTCGCCGGTGGCGAGTTCGTAGGCGACGACCCCGCGGCACTCGCCCCCGTCCATGATCAGGTCGAGCACGTGGAACTCGTTGAAGAAGTGGACCTTGTCCTTGATGGACTGTTGGTACAGGGTCTGCAGGATCATGTGGCCCGTGCGGTCGGCCGCGTAGCAGGCGCGTTCGACCGGCGCCTTGCCGTGCTCGCGCGTGTGCCCGCCGAACTTCCGCTGGGCTATGCGCCCCTCCGGCGTCCGGCTGAACGGGAGCCCCATGTGCTCGAGCTCGTACACGGCCTCGATGACCTCGTGGGCGAACGCCTCCGCCACGTCCTGGTCGGTGAGGTAGTCGCCCCCCTTGACCGTGTCGTAGGCGTGCCATTCCGGGTGATCCTCGCTGATGTTGCCAAGCGCCGCGCCGACCCCGCCCTGCGCGGCCCCCGTGTGCGAGCGGGTGGGGTAGAGCTTGGTGACGACCGCCACCGTGACGTTGGGGTTGTGCGCGGCGTAGCGCGCGGCCATGAGGCCGGCGCCGCCCGCGCCCACCACGATGACGTCGAACTTATGCGCCCTGATCATTGAAGCTATCTACACCCTTCCTAGTGGCCGCTCGCGAGGTTGCGGACGGCGTCGCCCATCTCCTGGTACGAGAACGCCCAGAGGGTCATGACGCCCATCACGAAGACGGCGGCGGTCACGACGAAGAGCACCGTCTTGGCCCAGAAGCGACGGCCGGGACGCTTGATGACGTCCTCGAGCACGACGCGGAGGCCGTTGACGCCGTGCAGCATGGCGAGCCCGAGCAGGAAGCTGTCGAACACCTTGACGGCGGGCCGCGCCAGGCGGCCGGCCACGTAGTCGTAGTCGACGGTGGCGACGTTGATGGTGATGTTGTTGGTGAACACGTGCACGAAGACGAGGAAGACCAGGAAGAGGCCGGAGATGCGCATGAACACCCACCAGGCCAACTCCGAGTTGCCCTTGTAGTAGTCGCGCGCCTCACGCAGGTTCTTGGGGCGGACGGCCATCACGCGCCTCCGAAGATCTCGGGCACGATCTTGATGAGGACCGGGATGCCGATGACGGTGGTCAGGCCGAGGACCCCGTACCACATGGAGCGCTGGTACTTGTAGGCCCAGCCCGTGAAGTCGAGCAGGATGATGCGCAGGCCGTTCAGCGCGTGGTAGACGACGGCGGCGATCACCAACACGAGGCCGATCCGGAACGGCCACTGGTGATAGAACATCAGGAAGGCGTTGAACGGGCCGTCGGGCCCGTACATGACGAGCGCGATGTCGAACACGTGGAGCAGCAGGTAGAGCGCCAGCGCCACGCCGGTGATGCGGTGGAGGAAGTACCCCCACAGCGACTCTTGCCCCCGGTAAATCGAGCCTCGATCCATCGATCAACCTCCATGGGCGCTCGGCCGGCCCGGACGCCCGAATGCTGGCTGGATAGTACCACCGTCCTCCCACGCGCCTCTCATGACGGGCCGGCGCGACGCGCGATGGCACCGTCTCACGCTGCATCAGGAGCCCGGTAGCCCCCGGCGCCCGCCGGCCACGCGCGGCTGGTATGGTCTTCACCATCGTGTTGTTAGCGTTCGATCTGGACAAGACCCTCGTGACCAACGACTACAAGCTGCCGCCTGGCACGGCCGACGCCATGGCGGCGGCGCGTCGGCGCGGGCACCTCGTCACCGTGCTCACCGGTCGGCCCCTCCGCTCGGCCAGGCCGTTCCTCGAGCAACTCGAGGTGAGCCTGCCGCACGCCGTCAACCACGGCTCGCTCGTGCGCGGCCCGGACGGCGCCACCCTGCGCCACAAGCGCCTGGAGACCGAGCTCGTCGACTCGCTGCTCGAGAGCCACCTCTCCGACCCCGAGGTGGAGTTCAGCGCGGTCGTGGGCGACGTCCTCTACGTGCGCGACCCGGAGCACGAGCGCTGGACCTGGGTGCACGCTGAGAGCCGCACGATCACCCGCTTCCGCGTGGGTTCAGGGCTGGCGGCCGACAAGGTCGTGTTCCACGGCAACGGCCGCAGCAGCCAGCTCGACGGCTGGGTCGCGAGGCGGCACCCGGAGCTGCTCCGTTACCTGTGGGGCGACGGCTTCTTGGAGATCGTGCCGGAGGGCGGGGACAAGGGCAGCGCCCTCGCCTACATCTCCGACCTGCTCGGCGTGGAACGCGGCGACGTGGTCGCCTTCGGCGACGGCCTCAACGACGTCTCCATGCTGACCTGGGCGGGGCACTCCGTGAGCGTCGGCCCCGAGGCGCACCCGGACGCCCTGGCCGCCGCCGACGAGCACGTCGACTCGCCCGAACTGGGCGGGGTGATCGGGTGGCTGGAGCGCCACGCCGTCTGACGCGCTAGTTGCTGACCGCTTGCAGGAACTCCTGCCGCGTGCGCGCGTCCTCGCGGAACACGCCGCGCATGGCGCTCGTCACCGTCGTCGACCCCTGCTTCTGCACGCCGCGCATCATCATGCACAGGTGGCTGGCCTCCGTGACGACCGCCAGGCCACGCGGCTGAAGGACCTCGGCCAGCGCGTCGGCCACCTGTGAGGTGAGCCGCTCCTGCAGTTGCAGGCGCCGAGCGAACACGTCGACGACGCGAGCGAACTTCGAGAGTCCCAGCACCGAGCGGTTGGGGATGTAACCGATGTGGGCGCGGCCGAAGAACGGCAGCATGTGGTGCTCGCACATCGAGTAGAACTCGATCCCCTTGACGATGACCATCTCGGAGCCCTCGGCCGCGAACAGGGCGCCGTTGATGACGTCCTCGACGTTGGCCGCGTAGCCGGAGGTGAGGAAGCGCAGGGAGCGCGACACCCGGTCGGGCGTCTTGACGAGCCCCTCGCGTTCGACGTCCTCGCCGAGCCGCCCGATGAGATCGGTCACGAGGCCGGCCATGGAGGTGTCGCCCACCTCGTCGAACTCGAGGTGGAGAGGGGTCGCGACGTCGCTCATGTGAGGCATGCTAACCGATGAGTGCGGCCGGGACCGTCCGGGGCTACACTCGGCGCGTGCGCCTCGACCGCTACGACAGCTACCTGAGCACGTTCCACGCCACCGTCACGGCCCGCCGCGAGGACGCGGGCGGCGCGTGGCTCGCCCTCGACCGCAGCGCCTTCTACCCCAGGTCCGGCGGCCAGCTCAACGACGTGGGCGAGCTCGTCGTGGCCGGCGAGACGAGGCAGGTCGTGGACGTGATCGTCGACGCCGGGACGGTGTGGCACAAGTTGGGCCCGCCGCCCGGCGCGACAGCGGTGGAACCGGGCGCCGCCGTGGTGGGTCGCCTCGATCGGGACCGGCGCCTGCGACACATGCAGCGCCACAGCGCGCAACACCTCCTGTCGGCGGCGCTGCTGCGCGTGGACGCCTCGTTCGCGACGGTCGCCGTGAGCATGCGCGGCCCCGACTGCACGGTGGAGGTGCCCGCCGAGGTGACGGTGGACCGCCTCGCGGCCATCGAGGCGGAGGCGAACGGCGTGGCGCGGGAGGCCCGCCCCATCACGGCGTTCGAGGTCGAGGAGGAGCGCCTGGCCGAGTACGCGCTCCGCCGCCCAGCCAAGGTCGGTGGGCTGGTTCGCCTGGTGGCCATCGCCGAGTACGACATCGTCGCCTGCGGCGGCACCCACCTGCGCTCCACGGCGGAGACGCTCCCCATCAAGCTACTCGGGGTGGAGCGGGTGCGCGGCGGCCACAGCCGGATCACGTTCAGGGCGGGTCAGGAGGCGCTGGAGGACCACGTGGCAAGGTTCGAGGCGACCACCCGGCTGGTGCGCGCCTTCAGCGTCCCGGTCGGCGAGCTGCCCGGTCAGGCCGAGCGCCTGCAGCAGGAGCTCGCCGTCGGCCGGCGCGAGGTGGAGGCGTGGCGGACGCGGCTCGCCACCAGGCTCGCCCACGACCTGCTCTCCCGCCGCAGCGACCCCTCCGCGGCGGCGGTGGCGGTCCTCGAGGAGCCGGACGCCGCGCTCCTGCCCGAGGTGATGGAGGCGTGCCAGGCGGTCGAGGGCGCCGTCGCCCTGCTCGCCGCCGTCGTCGGGACCGAGGCTCGCCTCGCTTTCGTTGCCGGACACGGCGCGAACGTCGACGTCAGGCCGCACCTCGCGGCGGCGCTGGCCGCGCTCGGCGGGCGCGGGGGTGGCCGTCCCGACAGGGCGCAGGGCGCCGCCACGGCGGACGCCGAGCGGGTGCGCCTGGTCCTGGCGGAGCTGGCACCGGCCGTGCGGCGGGGCTGAGCAGCGCGGTCGGCGAGGGGGACGCCCGGCCGGCGCCGCCCACCCCAGGCTAGCCGGCGCGAGCGGGTGCGCCGCCCCGAACGCCGCAGTGACTCTTGTCCCGGCGGCGCCGCCTCGCGGCGGCTAGGCTGGGCTCGGACCCCGCGGGGAGGCCCGCCGAACACGGGGCCGGCAAGCCCGCGCCCCGCGGCCGACCGCGGCGCCCGCTTGGAGGCCGACATGCCCACCATGACCAAGTCCCGCTTGGCCGACGTGAAGCTAGACATCGCCAAGGACGACCGCGAAGCGCTCGTCGAGCTCCTCAACCAGCAACTCGCCGACACGGCCGACCTGCAGAGCCAGTTGAAGCAGGCCCACTGGAACGTGAGGGGCCTCGGCTTCCAGCAGGTCCACCTCCTGTTCGACGACCAGGCGGAGCTCTTCGAGGAGTACGTCGACATGCTGGCGGAACGCGTGGCGCTGCTGGGCGGCGTGGCGCAGGGCACCGTCAGGAGCGCCGCCCGCGCCTCGCGGCTCGAGGAGTTCCCGGCCGGGTTGGTGAAGGTGGAGGCCGCCGTGACCGCCGTGCGGGACCGCGTCGCCGCTTACGCCGCCGGCAACCGTCGGGCCCTCGCCGCCGCCAACGAGCTGGGCGAGCCCACCACCGAGGACCTCCTGACGGAGATCTCCCGCGGCGTCGACAAGCAGCTCTACTTCCTGGAGTCGCACCTGCACTGACGGGCGCGGCCGGCGCCGGGGCGGGCCGCCCGGTTCACGCCTCGGCGCCGCCCGTGCCGCCCATGTCGTCGTCGCGCATGGCGGCGAGTTCCACCACGCGCTCGGCCACGTAGACGGGAGCGTTGGTGCGGACCGCCAGCGCCATGGCGTCCGACGGGCGCGCGTCCACCTCGAACCTCACGCCCGAGCGCTCCAGCACGAGCATCGCGTAGAAGACGCCGTCCTTGAGGTCGGTGACGTCGACGCGCTCCAGCGTGGCGTCGAGCAGCTCGAGGATAGAGGTCATCAGGTCGTGGGTGAGGGGCCGCTCCGGCCGCTCCGAACTCCGGCCGGCCGCGATGCTTATCGCCTGCATCGAGTCGATGCGGATGGGCACCAGCTCGCCAGACGGCGCCCGCAGGAGCGCCAGGAACTGGTTCTCGTCGCCCGAGACCGCGATCCCCTCGAGTTCGACCTTGACCACGCCCCCATCTTAGCGCGGGCCACGCTGGTATCCTCTCCCCCATGTTCGAGCCGGTCATCGGCCTGGAAGTCCACCTGGCCCTACGCACGCGCAGCAAGCTCTTCTGCGGCTGCTCCGCCGACGGTTTCGGGGCGGACCCCAACGAGAACGTGTGCCCCGTCTGCCTCGGCCTCCCCGGCACCCTCCCGGTCGTGAACGAGCGGGCCCTCGAGCTCGCGGTGCGGTTCGCGCTGGCGCTCGACTGCGAGGTCCCGGCGGAGACGTACTTCCACCGCAAGCACTACTTCTACCCGGACGCCCCGAAGAACTACCAGACGAGCCAGGGCGACGTGCCGGTCGGTCGGCACGGCCGGTTGGAACTGCCGAGCGGCAAGCGAATCGGCCTGACGCGGTGCCACCTCGAGGAGGACGCGGGGCGGCTCGTGCACCCGCCGTACGCCGAGTACTCGCTCGTCGACCTGAACCGCGCGGGCGCGCCACTCATCGAGATGGTCACGGAGCCCGACCTCTCCTCGCCGGACGAGGCCCGCGAGTTCCTGACGGAGGTGCGCGCCATCGCCCAGGCCCTCGGCGTGTCGGACGCCGCGCCCGAGGAGGGGAAGATGCGCGCCGACGTGAACGTGTCGCTGCGCCGCCCGGGCGAGCCGCTCGGGACGAAGGTGGAGGTCAAGAACCTCAACTCCTTCAGGAGCGTGGCGAGCGCCCTCGAGTACGAGACGAAGCGCCAGGCTGTCCTGCTCGAGGAGGGGCGACGAGTGGTCCAGGAGACGCGCGGCTGGAACGAGGGCGGGCAGCGCACGTACTCCCTGCGCTCCAAGGAGACTGCGGCGGACTACCGCTACCTGCGCGACCCCGACCTGCCCGCGCTGCCGATCTGCGAGGAGACCAAACGGCGCATCGTCGCCAGCCTGCCCGAACTGCCGCGCGCTCGAGCCGCGCGCTACGTCGCTGCCGGCGTGCGCGCGGCAGAGGCGCTACTCATCGCGTACGACGTTGGCGCCGCAGGGTTCTTCGACGCCGCCGCCGCGGCCTACGGGGGCCCGCCCCAGAACCTGGCCAACTGGTTGACGGGCGAGGTCGCGGGCCGCGCCGGCGAGAGGGGCGTGGCCGTCCCGGCCACCGACCTGAGCCCCGCGACCCTGGCGCGCCTCCTGCAGCTCGTCGACGCCGGCACGCTGTCGGTCACGGCGGCCAAGGACCTCCTGCCCGACCTGATGGACGGCGCCGACCCGGACGAGCTCGTGTCCGCCCGCGGTCTCGGCCAGGTCAGCGACGAGGGCGCGCTACTGGCGCTCGTGACCGAGGTGCTGGCCGCCAACCCCGACCTCGTGGAGCGCGTGAAGGCCAACCCCAAGGCCGTCAACGCGCTGCTCGGCAAGGTCATGGCCGCCAGCCGCGGCAAGGCCAACCCGGACGTGGCTCGGCGCCTGCTCGAGGAGAGGCTGGGCTAGAAGGCTCCGGCGCCCGCGCGTGGGCGGGCGCCGGAGTGGCTCGAGGTCAAGGGGTGCAACCGCAGTCGCCGGCTGGACCCTGCGGGCCAGCAGGACCCACCGGACCTTGCGGACCAGCAGGACCTTCCGGACC
>JACFNR010000003.1:109454-111828 GCA_019454765.1 Trueperaceae bacterium
CCTGCGGGCCAGCAGGACCCACCGGACCTTGCGGACCAGCAGGACCTTCCGGACCGCGCTCACCCTGCGGACCCGCCGGACCGGTCGGGCCGACCTCGCCCCGCTCGCCTCGCGGTCCGGCCGGACCCTCTGGTCCACGCTCGCCGACCGGTCCCTGCGGCCCAGCCTCACCCCGCTCGCCCTGCGGTCCTGCAGGGCCTGCGGGTCCCGCCGCCCCGACCGGCCCGACCGGACCACGTTCACCCTGTGGCCCCGCGGGCCCGACCGGACCGACCGCGCCCCTGTCCCCGGTGCGGCCGACCGGGCCGGCGGGTCCGATGGGCCCCACGGGTCCCGTCGGGCCGGTTGGGCCCGTCGGGCCGCGTTCGCCCCGCGGTCCGGCCGGGCCGACCGCGCCCGCCGGACCCTGCGCGCCCACGCAGTCGAGGGCGTCGGCCACCCCGTCGAGGTTGATGTCCTCCTCCAGGCCGAAGCTGCCGTCGCCGTTCAGGTCCCAACACGCCAGGCCGGCGTCGCCCCGCTCGCCCTTCTCGCCGCTTCGGCCGGCGGGCCCGGCGGGACCGGCCTCGCCTCGCGGCCCCGCGGGTCCGGCTGGGCCGATCGCGCCCACCGGTCCGGCCGGGCCGACCGGTCCGGCCGGACCCTCTGGCCCGCGCTCGCCAACCGGTCCCTGCGGCCCGACCTCGCCCCGCTCGCCCCGTGGGCCTGCCGGGCCGACCGGACCCGCGGGCCCGGCCGGGCCGGTCAGGGCCCCCGCCGCGATGTCGGCGCGCAGCGCGGCGACCTCGGCGCTCATCTCGCCCAGGCGCGCCTGCACCGATTCGGTGCCGCACGCGGCCTTAGCGTCCACCAGGCTCACCGCCTGGCCGATGAGGAGCGCGACCTGGTAGCCGCTCAGGAACTCGTCGCCGTGTAGTTCGCCGTCCGGGAACGCCTCGCCCACGCCAAGAGCGGCGACGCGCTCCACGGCACCGGCCGCCCAGTGGTCCGCGGGCACGTCGGAGAAGCGGAAGTCGGTGTCGGGCATGCCGGCCATGGCGTCGGTGCAGCCGGTCGCCTGGTCGACCCGAGCCAGGAGTCGGTCCACGAGCACGGCCGCTTGGTAGCCGGTCATCGGACCGTTCCCGATGAACGAACCGTCGGGGAAGCCGGTGTCGATCCCCTTGTCGCTTAGTTCCTGGACAGCGCCACGGCCCCAGTCGCTACCCGACTGGGTCAGCCCGAAGGCCACGGCCAGCGCTGCCACGACGACGAGCAACACTCTTCGCATGCGTCTCCACTCCCTGGTTCCGGCCCGCGGGTAAAGCGGGCGGCGAACGAAGCCGACTGGCTAGGTCAACATGCCCTTCCGGACGGTCATATTACCGGTTCCGGTCACCCCGCGGGGCGAGGGCAGCCGGCGTCGTTACGACGCCCCGGTCACCCGGCCCGCTATCATCTGTTCGTAGATGACCAGGCTCATCCCGCTCGCGCTCACGCTCCTCATCTTGTGCACGACCGCACAGGCGCAGGCGCCGCTCCCGCCCGCGGCGGCGGCCGCGCTCGAAGCGGCGCAGGCGGCGGCGGCGGAAGCCATGGTTACCTACGACCGCTACCTACCGGACCAACCACTGTGGCGCGAAGCGTTCGCGGCCGCCGAGAAGGCTCACGAGTTGGCACCGCAAAGGCCCGAACCGCTGCGGTTCCTGGCGCAGGCGTACGGGTTGACGGGGTGGACCGGCCGCGCCTGGACCGCCTGGCAGGATTACGCCGCGGCCGGCGGCACTATGGACGCCGCGGCCCGCACAGCCGCGGCGGGCGCCGCAGGCACCTTGGGGTTCCAGGCCATGCGGGCAGGTAACCTGCCGCGCGCCCTGGAGCTCCTCACCGCCGCGAACGGTTACGCTCCCGCCGACCTCGACGTCGCGTCGTGGTTGGGTCAGGCCCTGCTCGCCAGCGGCGACGCGGCCGCCGCCACCCCTTACCTCGCCGCCGCCATCGTCGCCCAACCTCAGCTCGAGCCGCTGCTGGAGCGGGCTCAGCTCGGGTCGAACTACGGCCTTGCCAACGCCGACTCGTTCATCGCCGGTCGCAAGGCGTACGCCGCGGGCGACTACCAGGCCGCCCTGCGGGAGTTCCGCCGCGCCGCGGAGTCGGCCCCGACGTTCGTTGACGCCGCGCGCGGCGTTGCCGCGGCGCTGGGCGCCCTGGGCCAGGAGGACGCCGCGCTGACGGCGTGGGAGCACGTGCTGCAGCTGGCTCCCGGCGACGCCGAGGCGGCGGAGGTGATCGCGCGGCACGAGGCGCAACGGGCAGCGGCGGAGGCGGCCGCACCCGCTCAGGCGGCAGAGCCCACCGCGCCGCTGGAGCCAACAGCGCAGGCCCCGACGGCAAC